>JAFPDB010000112.1 GCA_017390085.1 Bacteroidales bacterium
GTTGACAGCCGCCACAGCCCGCCAAGCCCCTCCCATCTGGAGCCGTCGCCCAAGGCTCACGTCGAGAGTCTCCCGCTCCATCTCGCCGATGACGGCGTTCTCGAGGTCGGCAAGGCTTTTCTCGACGGTCATGTGGCGAAACTCAGCCTTCGCGCTCAACGGGCCAAGGTATTCGGCTCCGAGGGCGAAGCCCCGCCCGCGGTATTTGGTCTCGTCGTAAACTCCCGAGAAACGCGTGTAGTCCGTGCCAATTCCCTGGAGATGGTAGATTGTCATGGCGGCGTTGTAGGCGTTGAGGAACTTGACTGTCAGGTCCTGCGAATACTTTCGCAACGCGCCGTATAACCCGACGGCATGGGTGTCGGAGAGCCTCAGGAGCCCGCCCACGCGGACGTTAGCCTCGACGGCATCGGCCTTGGGACGCGGGTCGACATCGCAGTACTCGCTCCTCGAAGAGTAGCTTATGGCCAGACCGACGCTCGCCCTCCGCCCGTCGCAACCGAATCCCGCCCCGAAGGCGTAGGTCTCGGCGTCCTTGTCGCCGCCCGAGGTGTCGGCCACGGCCATGGGGGCTATGATGTCATAGTCGGCATTCTCGGCGAGGCTTACCTTCTTGCGGACGCCATTGGTGTAGGAGGCTTCGCATTTCGCGGCCAGATTTGGCGCTATGCTCAGATACGTTCGTCCCTCGGCTTTCCAGCCCCGCCAAGCCCTCCCCTCCTCGCGCCGCTCGACGGTATTGCCCTGCGCGTCGTAACCGACGGCGAACGAGGTCCGCGAACTGTCGGAAAGGGATGTCATGTTGGCGGGATTTGCGCCAGCCCCGAGCATAAGGCGCATCTCCGTCTTGTAGTCCATTGCCGCATTCTGCCTGCCATGCCCCCCTTGCGCCGCCACGCGCGTGGCGACGAAGAGCAGCAGGAATAGCAATGTAGCGAAACGGGGCGGCGTCATGGAGCAGGGCTCAATTTTTTTAGAAGAAGACGTGTTCGGGGTCGGCCTCTGCGACTTCGAAGTCGTTGGAGCTGTCGTTGGTGTCGACAAACTTGCCGTTCTCAACCTTTCGGCGGGCGGCCTTGCCGAGACGATCCTTGTCCGCGCCAGTCTTGCCGATGGAGACGTAGCCGGCGTCGACGCTCGGGTCGGTAAGAGTCCATACGTGCTGGTCGCTTGGCGAGAAGGTGATGAAGTCGACAATCCAATCGTTGGGAATCATGTAGCAAGAGCCGCTCATCACTTTCTCCACCTCGTTCGCCACATACGTCCAAGAGTAGTCGTACATGTAGTTGGCGACGAAATCGGCAGTGTCGGTGCTTATGTAGGCGAGTCCGAAACCCTTGTTGGCCTGCGAATTGGGGACCCAGACTGTCTTGGACGTGCAGAATATGCGCTCGAGGTTTGGCACGTCTGGGTTGTCGATGTCGAGGTTTTTATCCGTCTCGTCGAACCACTCCAAATCGGCCGCTGAGAGGTCGAAGCTCAGGGCGTTGGCCTCCTGATGGTCGATGGCCTGGTCGGCAATGAGCAGATATCCGCCAGGGGCTACTTTGAGGCCGAGGTCGGGAATCCGGTAGACGGCATCGACGGCCACGGCGTCGGCCATGATGTCTGGCGTGTATTCGTATTTGATGGTTGTGGCGAACTTTGTCTGGACGATGCAGAGGCCGTCGGCCAAGAGAGTGTCGGCGGAGCTGTTGACAATTCGGAACCAGCTGCTGTAGGCATCGGTCTTTACGCCCTCGGCCAATTGCGGCGCGAGGCAGACCTCAGCCAAAAGGAAACCGTCGCCCGCGATGACAGCCTTAGGCGAGAGCGAGAGTTCGAACTGCCCACCCGAGATGTTTACGCCAGACTTCACGTCGCGCAAGACTTGCTGTACGGAGGCGTTGTCGCCGATGACGCGCGAGGCGTAGACGATGAGGCTGATGTCGTAGAGGCCGTACTCGATTACAAGTGCGGACATCGTGTCGATGTCGTAGGTCGTCTCGACTGACGAGGCTATGTCCTTGATTGTGAACCTTGCGGAATCCACGACATCGTAGCCATCGGGGAGCTCGTAGAATTTTCCCGTGACCGATGGGGTTATTGTCGTCATACTGATAACGGGCGAGGTTTCTCCGCCGTCGTCGCAGGCGGCCATGCAAACCGCCATGATGGCGGCAATGGTGATAAGCAATCTGTTCATCTTGATTTTTGATTGATAGGTTGATGTATAAGGTTTTTCAGAGGTTCTTCAGAATTTCAGGAGGGCTTGCGCCCCAAAGTAGGCAGTGAAACTTCGTCGGACAATGAAGCCGTCGTCGGTCTCGTAGTCCTTGGCGGCGGACAGGAGCCTGTCGGCAAAGAAACTTATCGTGAAATAGGTCCCGAAACGCTTCGTGGCCTTGAAGTTGAACGTTGCGTAGGGTCGCTCTTCGAGGACGATGCTGTTGGCGGTGTTTGTGAGGATGAGGTGCGAGAGGATGGGGTCGGCGGCCTCGGCATCGGTGTAGGGCTTGACAACGGCGTCGTCGCCTGCGTAGTGTGTGGGTCGCGAGTTGTTGAGCGGCGAGATGGTCTTGCTCTTCCAAACGCACTCGGCCGTGGCGGAGAATATGAAGTCGATGCGGTCGAAGAAGCTCTCCGCCGTGATGGTCGTGGAGACCCGCTCGTCGCGTCGTGTCGACTTGACGGGGTAGAGACCCGCGTAGTGGTCGTCGATGACGACTTTGTTGACTACTTTCTGCGTCTCCTTCTTCCAAAGGGGCGCGCTGTTGCGCCTCGTCGTTTTGAGCCATGCTCCGATGACGCTCAGGCGGGTGGCGATGACGGGCACTCGGGGCGTCTCGTAGGTCCACTCGGCACCCTCTTTCAGGATTGTGGACTCGTTTTCCCATCTTCCGACGAGGTCCAGCCTCTGCTTGGGCGTCGAGGGGAGGATGTTGGGGTTTGGCTTTAGGCCTTGCGCGGGGTCGTAGGCCGAGAGGTCGTATTGGTTGTAAGGCAGTGAGATGGGCTTTTTGACGCATCGGAAGGCGTCCTCCATATTCTCGCGGAAGAGCGTCAGGGCGAGCGAGTGGGTGGCGACGCGCGCCGAGATCCGGGCCTCGAGCTTGTTATTGTGGGCTGGCTCGAGGTCGTAGGCGTTGCGATCTATGGGGTATGTCCGGACGATGGCCCTGCGCAGGGCCTTGTCTTTATTCCAGTAGTTCATTTCATATATGTCGATGTACTCCTTGTCGGGATACAACATATCCATTGTCGGCATCTTGCGGAGCATACCCCATCCGAGCGATATGTTGAGCCTCGCCTCGCTTGCCGTGGGGATGTCGAAAGCGAGCATGGCCCGCGGGTCGGCATAGAGCCTCCGTTTCATGGCGTAGGCGTCGTCGAGACCGGCCATGTGGCTGAGCCTGACTCCGAGCGTAAGGTGCGCCGCTATCCTGCCGATTGGCATCTTCAGGTCGTCTTCCGCCCAATAGCCAAGTACGTTTGTGGCGTCGATGGAGCGGAACGAGCGCGGCCGGTGGGCTGTGGAGCCGCTGAGCGGGCGCTTTGGGTCGAAGACCTGGCCGTCGCCAAAGTTCTTGTTGAGCTGCCACTCCGCGCCCGCGCCGATGTCGTGAATGGCCCGTCCGGCCGCGAGCGAGCGGTGGATGGCGAGCTGCGTGTTGGAGTAGAAGGGTCGTCCGTCGACTTTGTGGCGTGCCACGTAGTCTTGCTCCAAGGGCGTGGCGTCGTGCGGCAGGCCGTCGGCAGTGTCGAGAGCGGCGTAGGCGTTGGTGGTCAGTATGACGCGGCTCGTCTGGCGTATCTCGTCGTGGGAGACGCTGAGGCTGTTGCGGAACGTCGCCCTTGTCTTGCCTTTGGAGTAGCTGAGCGAATTGGCGAGCGCGACCCTGCAATAGCTGCTTTTGAAGCTGTCGTCCTTATTTATCTGGATCTCGGGGTCCTGCTTCCTCTCGTCGATGTTTTTTGAGAAATCGGCCGAGGCGTTCCACGTCAGCGAGCCACCTTGGCTCGAGAGCCAGTTTTTGCGCGAGCGTGCCGAGAGGGTTATACGACGAAAAGTCTCGTATTTGTTTCGCGGGTCGTAGTGAGAGTTGAGGAAGCCGGCGTCGAAAGAGAGCGTCCAGCCGCTGGGGAGGCTGAAACCCTTGCCCACGTTGACGAGCCTCGATTTTGTGTCGACCTTCAGGCGCAAGGATAGTGGCGAGCCTCCGGTCCGCCTGTGGATGTTGACCACTCCGCTCGTCACCTCGCCATAGCGGACCGAGGGGATGCCTCGGATTACCTCGACGCTCTCGATGGCGTCGGTGGCTATGTTGCGCATATCGACCCCCCTGCCCGAGCTGAAGCGTTTGTCGACGTCGTCGCTAATGGTATTGATGGCGTCGGAAATACGGTTGATGTCGGCATCGGCTCCCACTGGCGCGCCGTCGACGCTCACCTTGGTGCCGATGGCTGATGTGGCGTAGTTGCGGTCGGCATGTGGCACCTCCCTGATGCTGACCATGTTGGCGCGGCTCATGTCGGGCGCGGAAGAGAGGCCGCCGGGTATGAGGGCCATGATGTCGGTCAACGACGTGGGCTGGAGGTGAGCCATTGCCGTCTGGCCGATGAGCGACGTCGACGTCCGGGCCGTCTCGACCTCTGCCGCCGTGACCCTGACCTCGGCCAGCGAGACCGTCGTCTTGGAGAGTTTGAGCGTAAGGAGCGCCTCGGCGGGCATGTAGGCTGGCTCGTAGCCCACGTATTGCGCCATGACGGTGTCGGACGGCATGGCGAGTAGGGAGAAACGTCCGTCGGCGCCGGCGGCGGTGCCCGTCACGACTGTTCCGTCGCGGACAACGGCCACCGCGGCGAAGGGCAGCGCCTCGCCACTTGCGGAGTCGACAACCATCCCGTGGACAGACCTCGACTGCGCACCGGCCGTCGCCAAAGTGGCGAGAGCCGCTACGCAGAGAGATATGGCCTTGAGGAGTTTCATCCTAAAACAGTGTCCATCAGCATCATAAGGACGAAGCCTATGCCGAAACTTACGACTGGCACGTTGGTGTGACCACCCGACGAGGCTTGAGGCACGAGGTCCTCAAAAACGACGTAGAGCATAGCCCCTGCTGCGAAGCCGAGCATATAGGGCATTATGCCTTGCACCGCTCCCGCCAGCAATATGACCAGCACCGCGCCGACAGGCTCGACGAGCCCGCTCAAAGCCCCGACTCCGAACGCCTTGAAACGCCCGAGGCCCGAGGCGAGGAGCGGCATGGAGATTATGGCACCCTCGGGAATGTTCTGAATGGCCACTCCGAGGCTGACGGCCAAGGGCGCGGAGGCGGAGAGGTCCGCCACGTCGGCCGCCACGATGCCCACGGCCATTCCCTCGGGCAGATTGTGTATGGCTACGGCCAGAGCCAACATCTGGACTCGGGATAGATGGCTCGCCGGCCCTTCGGGCGATTTGCTGCCCGAATGGAGGTGGGGTGTGATGGTGTCGATAAGAAGCAGGAAGCCCATGCCGAGGGCGAGCCCCACGGCCGCGGGGAGCGAGGCCCACTTGCCGAGACCGGCCTCGATGTCGATGGCGGGGATGAGGAGCGACCATATTGACGCGGCGACCATGACCCCCGACGCGAAGCCGAGCATTCCGCGCTCAGCCCGTTGGGGTATCTTGTCGCGAACTAAGAAAACGGCTGCCGCACCGAGCGTCGTTCCGATTACGGGGATTAGGAGTGTCTGAAGAGTATTATCCATTGCTAAGTTGTTCTATTTTATCCTAATTAGAATGTTTCCAAAGTTAATATTGAAAAGCAGTTAAAAATATAGCGGTGGCGACAAAAATGTTTTTTGTCGCCACCGGCAGGCATAAAAACGTCTATTTTAGAGACATTCGCTACCTCTTGGGCTGCCCACCCTCGCGGTACTTGCCCTCCTCTTCGGCCATGATGTTGAGGTAGCTCTCGAAACGCGTCGGGGCGATACGCCCCTCCTCCACAGCTCGGGCCACCGCGCATCCGGGCTCGTGGGTATGCGTGCAATTGGGGAACCGGCAATCGGGGCTAAAGCTGAAGATGTCGCGGAAATAGTGGGCCGTCTCGCCCCTCTCGATGTTTATGATGCCGAATCCCCTGATGCCCGGCGTGTCGATGATGTCGGCATCGAAGGCGAGGTGGTGCATCTCGGCGAAAGTCGTGGTGTGGCGGCCGGAGTTGTTGGCCTCGCTGATGGCGGATGTGCGGATGTCGAGGCCCGGCTCGAGCGTATTGATGAGGGTGGACTTGCCCACGCCCGAGTGGCCGGCAATGGCGGTGAGCTTCCCGTGGAGGATTTGCCGGAGGTCGTCGAAGCCCTCGCCAGTGGTGGATGAGAGGCGGATGGTCCGATAGCCGATGTGTTGATAGACGGCCTCGCGATAGTCAAGCTCGGCCATCTCGTCGGCATTGTAGATGTCGGTCTTGTTGAAGGCTATGATGGTCTCGACCCCGTAGGCTTCGGCCGAGGCGAGAAACCTGTCGATGAAGACGGTTGAGGTCTCGGGGTGGTTGATTGTCGTGACGAGCAGCGCCTGGTCGACATTGGCGGCTATGACGTGCGTCTCCTTGCTCAGATTGGTGGAGCGGCGGACGATGTAGTTTCGCCTGTCGCATACCTCGGAGATGACGAAATCGCGCCCGTCGGACGAGAAGACGACCCTGTCGCCCACGGCCACGGGGTTGGTACTACGCGAGCCGCGCAGCCTCATTCGCCCTTTGAGCCGGCACTCGACGAGCTGGCCGTCGTCTGTTCGGACGGTGTAGGCGCTGCCTGTGGAGCGGACAACGGTCCCGAGGTTTGTCATTGTTATATAAGTATTTGCGTTACAATTTTGCGACGATGGAGATGGTCTCCCACGTGAGCGTCCAATCGCCATTCATGGCCTCTGTCGATTGGCCTGTGCGGTTGGTGCCGATGCCGCAGAGCGAAATCATGCGGAGCATCCGGACTCTCGACTCGAAACTTTGCTTCTCGACGGAACGTTTGGAGCTGACCACATGGAAGCCGGCGTCGGTCAGCGCCTTTGTCCAGTCGGCGAGCGACGGGTAGCTCGACGACGCTCCGCCCCGGAGCTCGGCAAAGGTGCCGGGTCCGTAGGTGGCGAGGGCCAGCGTCCCTCCGTCCTGGAGAGCCTCACGGGCCTTGGTCACGAAGTCGAGCGGGCGGGCGAACCACTGGACGGCTGAGGACGAGACCACGGCGTCGGCTGTGGGCCACGGTAGCGTCTCGGCGTCGCCATCGTAGCAATTGACCAGGACGTTGCACTCCGCCGCCACTTTGGGCGCCGCGACACGGAGCATCTCGCGGCTCACGTCGAAGAGCGAGATGCGGATGGGGCGGACGAGAGCTGCGAGCCGTCGGGCGAGGTGGCCAGTCCCGCACCCGATATCGAGCAGGTGGCCTCCTGGCGCAATGTGGGGCGCGGCAGCCTCGGCGAGCTCGTCGGCCAGACGTGCTTGGACCGTGGCCACGTCGTCGTAGGTGAGGGCGCTGCCCCCAAACCGGGCGGCTACTTCGTTTATGTCGTTCTCTGCCATGTGTTCAAAAGGGCCAATGGGGTATGTCTCGCTCTTCGACAGTGTGGGCGTGATTGGCCCACCATAGTCGCTGATTGTCGGGAGGGAAGATTCGGTCGCGGCGGCCGACTACCGCCACGTCCCACGTCACGGGGGGCGGTGGGAAGTCTTGGGCGAGGAGGATTCGCGTGAGCTCTTCGGCTTGCGACGACGTGGAGCGCCCCCGCATGAACTCGGAGACCAGAGGGGCGAGTGCGGCGGAACCCGCAATCTTACGCGCAAACTTCTCGCGGTTGGCTTCGCACCAATTGTCGATTGTGAGGCGGATGGCGTCGGCCCCTATGCCCAGCGAGGCGTCGGCCGGCCGTGGGGTGCCGCAATAGGCCGTCCGGCGCGATATGGCGAGCCCTGTGTGCGCGGCTGTGAAGGCGTCGGCTGCCCAGACGCCCATGGACCAGGCTTTTATCTCGAACGAATCCCATTGGCTGAGGTCGAGCGAGAGCGTGAGGTCTGAATAGTCCCACAAAATGATGGCGTCGGCGCGGAGGTCGAGCGACGGCGCTATGGCGTCGTCGAACCCCCAGCCGAGAAACCAGAGGGTGGCCGAGCGATGGTCGGACGAGGAGATTACCGAATGCCTCACAGGGTGTCAGTTTTGGTTAAGGATGTCGATAAGCGGCGCGAGCCGCCGTTTCTCCATATTGGCCTTTAGCGAGAGCCTGAGCCGTGCGGTGTGGAGAGGGACTGTGGGGTGGCGGATGGGGAGGACGTAGAAGCCAGCGTCCCTAAGTTTCTGGGCGAGGGCGGCGGCGGCCGAATTCTCGCCACAAATATAAGGCACAATATGCGTCGCGCCACCTTTTGGGATGTCGCAATGTAGACTTTTCGTCAGCCATTCGCCAAGATTTTTCAAATGTAGCCTTTGTCTGTCCATTGTTTGCAGCTTTCGGAGGACGAACCTCGTCCAGGCCACGTTGACGGGGGGGAGCCCTGTGGTGAAGATGAGCGTTCGGCAACGGTTGACCAGCCACTGGCGGACCAGAGGCGACGAGACGACCCACGCCCCGCACGAGGCGAGAGCCTTTCCGCACGTGCCGACAATGATATCGGCCTGCGAGGCGAGCCCCAGCTCCGCCATCAGCCCTGCGCCACCGTCGCCCCGCGCGCCGACGGCGTGGGCCTCATCGACGTAGAGCCAGAAACCGAACTCCGCCTTCAGCTCGACGAGTTCATGGAGCGGCGCGGTGTCGCCGTCCATGCTGTAGATGCTCTCGACAACGACAAAGGCGCGACCCGACGAACCCCGCCTCTTTTCGAGGATGCGGCGCAGATGGGCCGTGTCGTTATGATTGAAGCGCACCACGGCCGTTCCGTTGGCGGCGGCGAGCCTCATGCCGTCGATGAGGCTCGCGTGGATGAGCTTATCGGCTATTATGATGTCGTCCTTGTCGGCGAGGGCGGGCAGGACTCCCGAATTGGCGTGATAGCCGCAGTTGAAGACCAGCGCGGCGCGGCCGCCATAGAGTTCGGACAGCTGTGCCTCGAGGGCTGAATACTCGGCATGGTTGCCCGTCAGGAGCCGGCTCGACGACGCGCTCATGGACCGCGTGAGAGGCGAGTATTGGCCGAGAAACTCGTCGACGAGGGAGGCATCGTCGGCCAGACCCATGTAGTCGTTTGTCGAGAGGTTAATCATGAGGCTGGTGTCGGCCGTGGACAGGGTGCGCAGGCAACCTGCCGAACTGAGGGCATCGAGCTGCTTTTCGAAATCTATCATATGCTGCTGACTGTTAGTCCATTGAACGGACGCCTGCCTCGAGTCCGTGGCAAAGGATTCGGAGATGCTCGTCGTCGATGACGTATTGTGGCATGATGTAGACGAGCCTCCCGAAAGGCCTTATCCAGACGCCATTCTCCACAAAGACCTTCTGCAAACGCGCCATGTCGACAGGCCTCTTGGTCTCGACCACTCCGATGGCGCCCAAAACCCTGACATCGGCCACCTGCGGCAGGGAGGAGAGGGGGGAGAGTTCCTCGCGCATTATGGCCTCGATTCGGGCCACCTTGGCTTGCCAGTCGCGGGCGAACAGCTCGTCGATGGAGGCGCAGGCCACGGCGCAAGCGAGAGGATTGCCCATGAAAGTGGGGCCGTGCATGAAGCAGTGGGCCTGGCCTGCGGAGATGCCTTGCGCGACCTTGTCGGAGCAGAGAGTGGCGGCGAAGCTCATGTATCCGCCCGTCAGGGCTTTGCCGATGGTTATGATGTCGGCCTCGACGCCCGCGTGCTGGCAGGCGAAGAGGCGGCCCGTGCGCCCGAAACCCGTGGCAATCTCGTCGGCAATGAGCAGAAGCCCGTTCTCGTCGCAAAGGCGGCGCACGCCTCGCAAATACTCGGGATGGTAGAAACGCATTCCGCCGGCGCCTTGGACGATGGGCTCGAGAATTATGGCGGCGAGCGTGCCGGCGTGTTGGCGGACAATCTGGCGCATGGGGTCGAGGTCGGCGTCGTCCCACTCGCTGGCGAACGCCACTCGCGGCTCAGTGGCGAAATACTGGGCGGGCAGCTGCCGGCTGAAGAGGCCGTGCATCCCCGTGACGGGGTCGCAGACGCTCATGGCGTGCCAGGTGTCGCCGTGGTAGCCGCTGCGGATCGTTGCAATCTGGCAACGCTCGGGTCGTCCGATGGCGGCTTGGTACTGGATGGCCATTTTCAGGGCCACCTCGACACTTACGGAGCCCGAGTCGGAATAGAAGACCCATGGCGTGTGGGGCAGCAGCCTGACGAGCCGTTTGCCCAGCTCGACGGCTGGCTCGTGGGTCAGGCCGCCAAACATTACGTGGCTCATGCGGTCGACCTGGGCCTTGAGGGCGGCGTTGAGGCGCGGATTGTTGTAGCCATGGATGGCGCACCACCAACTGCTCATGCCGTCGACGAGGCGGCGTCCGTCTTCGAGCTCGAGGAAAAAGCCCTCGGCCCGTGCCACGCCGTAGCACGGTAGGGGGTCGATGGCCGAAGTGTAGGGGTGCCACAGGTGCTGGCGGTCGAAAAGGTAGTCTATCATGCTTCGGTCGTTTAGTTTTTATCTTTCCACGTTGGCGACGCGTCCCTTCCGCAGCTTCGGAAGAGCTCCATGTCGTCGTCGATGCCTCCCGTGCCCGTCGTGGTGAGCATATCGCCGACGATGGAGGCGTCGACGCCGCAAGCGAGGGCCTCGGTCTGGTGGTCGGAGAACTTGACCCGCCCTCCGGCCATACGTATCTCGGCCGTGGGGTTGCAGAGTCGGAAAATGGCGAAAGCGGTGAGAATCTCGTCGGGCTCGAGGGGCGGTCGGTCTTGGAGGGCGGTGCCCTTGATGGGCATCAGGACGTTAACGGGGATGGAGGCGGCATGGACGTCGTCGCGGAGGAAAATGGCCATCTCGATACGTTGCTCGAGCGTCTCTCCCATGCCTATAATGCCGCCGGAGCATATTTTGAAACCGACCTGCTGAGCCCAGCGGATTGTCTGGAGCTTATCCTCCGTCGTGTGCGTGGAGCAGAGGGAGGGGAAGAAGCTTGGCGCCGTCTCGACATTGCAGTGGTAGTGGCGCAAGCCGGCGTCGTAGAGCTTTTGGAGCTGTGGCTTGGAGAGCAGTCCCATCGACGCGCATAGGTCGATATTGGTATGCTCGGCCACCTTATGATAGATGTCGACAACGTGGTCGATCTCCTTGTCGGTGAGCCGTCGTCCACTGGTGACGAGCGAGAAGCGCCCTACCCCTTTGGTCGCGTTGTGGAGAGCCATGTCGATGGCGGCTTGGGCGTCGATGAGGGGGTATTCGTCAATGCCGGTGTGGTGCTTATGGCTTTGCGCGCACCATTTGCAGTCTTCGGGGCAGCGGCCGGAGCGGGCGTTGATGATGGAGCAGGTTTGGAAATGGTCTCCGCGGAAATGTCGGCGGACTTCGTCGGCCGTCTTATAGAGAGTCTTCTTGTCGGTCGAGAGTGCGGCGCATCGGGCCTCGTAGAAAGTGACGTCGTGACCGGCCTTGACGCTCTCGCCGAGAGCAATGATTTCTTCGGTTGTCATGTTGATTTTTTGATAGTCGTGGGGGGAAGAAAAAAGTGAGACCCGCGCCGGGCGTCTTTCTGGCGAAAGCTCCTGGCGCGGGTGTTGTATCGAATAAAATTCTGACATGAAAGCAAAAGGGCGGCACTCCCCGCCACGGCTTGCGGCAGGAACGCAGATGGAGGATGGAAGCCCAGCCAGAAGCGAGTCTGGCGGCGGGGGAGAGTCGGAGGCTTCGTCGTCGCCCTCGCCGAATCGGAGTCGCGGGTCGGGGCATAGGGCGAGGCGGAACCGTCTGCGCATCTTGAGCATCTGCGCGTCGGCAATGGAAGTCTTGACCACCCCGATAAGCACCACGCGGTGCAGGCTCGCGAAGGCGGCCCAAGGGCGGCGGCTCCAGCGCTTGAAGACGACGGGCGATGCCATGGGGTGTGTAGTGCGGGATTAGATGTTTGCGAGCAGAGCCGCCATCTGCTCCTGTACCTTCTGGGCCTCGCGGGCGGCAGCCTCGGCAAAGTCGGTGCCGTTGGAGGCGTAGATGATGGCACGGCTTGAATTGACGAGAAGGCCGCAGTCCTTGGTCATCCCGTATTTGCAGACCTCCTCGAGGCTGCCGCCTTGCGCGCCGATGCCCGGCACGAGGAGGAAGCTCGTGGGCGCGACTCGTCGGATGTCTTCGAACATCTTTCCTTGGGTGGCCCCGACGACGTACATCATCTTGTCGTCGCCCGCCCACTCTTGGCTCTTGCGGATGACCTTCTCGAAGAGGCGCTGCCCTTGTGCATCTTCGGTGAGCTGGAAGTCGTGGCTGCCCTTATTGCTTGTGAGGGCGAGCAGTATGACCCATTTGCGCTCGTAGCCGAGGAAAGGAGTCACGCTGTCCTCGCCCATGTAGGGGGCCACGGTGAGGGCGTCGACGTCGAGGTCTTCGAAAAAGGAGCGCGCGTACATGGCGCTCGTGTTGCCGATGTCGCCACGCTTGGCGTCGGCAATGATGAAGTGATTGGGATGGTTCTGGCGGATGTACGCGATTGTCTGCTCGAGGGCTTGCCATCCCTTGCTGCCGAGGCACTCGTAGAAAGCGAGGTTGGGCTTATAGGCCACGCAATAGGGGGCGGTGGCGTCGACAATGGCCTTGTTGAAATCGACGACTGCGGAGGGTGAGGACTGGAGATGCGCGGGGAGCTTGCGGATGTCGGTGTCGAGGCCAACGCACAGGAAGCTCTTGCGCTCTCGGATTATGGAGACGAGTTCTTGACGGTTCATATATGGTGGGTGTGGATTTCGGGGTGATGTTCTACAGCTCGCTCTCTTTGAGCCGCTCGGCGTTCTCGGCGACGACGAGGTGGTCGATGCAGTCTTGCAGGTCTCCATCCATGAAGGCGGCGAGGTTGTAGATGGTGTAGTTGATTCGGTGGTCGGTTATTCGGCCTTGTGGGTAGTTGTAGGTGCGGATTTTGGCGGAGCGGTCGCCGGTGGAGACCATGGTCTTGCGTCGTTTGGCGATGTCGTCGACGTATTTCTGGTGCTCCTTGTCGTAGATGAAGGTGCGCAGGCGGCTTAGGGCCCTCTCCTTGTTCTTGGGCTGGTCTCGCGTCTCGGTACATTCGATGAGGATCTCCTCGACGACGCCCGTGTTTGGGTTTTTCCAATTGTAGCGGAGACGGACTCCGGACTCTACTTTGTTGACGTTCTGTCCGCCCGCTCCGGAGCTACGGAACGTGTCCCATTTAATCTCGCCTTCGTTGATTTCCACGTCGAAGGGCTCAGCTTCGGGGAGTACGGCGACCGAGGCGGCGGAGGTATGGACGCGGCCTTGGGTCTCGGTGGCTGGGATGCGCTGCACGCGATGGACTCCGGACTCGTATTTGAGCGTTCCGTAGACCTTCTCGCCCGTGACGGTGCAGATGATTTCCTTAAATCCTCCCACGGCTCCCTCGGAGCAGGAGGAGACGGAGAGATGCCAGCCTTTGGTCTCGCAATACTTGCTGTACATGCGGAAGAGGTCCCCGGCGAAGAGCGCGGCCTCGTCGCCGCCCGTGCCTCCACGGATTTCGAGGACGGCGTTGCGGTCGTCTTCGGGGTCGGCTGGGACGAGCAGTAGTTTGATTTCCTCCTCGAGCTGCGGGATTCTCTTCTCGAGGGTGGCGACTTCCTCTCGGGCCATCTCCTTCATCTCGGGGTCGGACTCGTTGGTAGCTATTTCCTTGGCCTCGGCGAGCCCGTTGAGCGCGGATACGTATTGCTCTCGGACCTTGAGGATGTCGCCGAGATCCTTGTACTCCTTGGAGAGTTTCACGTATCGCTTTTGGTCGGCGATGACGGCGGGGTCGGTAATGAGGGTCGAAACCTCGTCGAATCGGGAGGCCAGTCCGTCGAGGCGCTCCAGTATGGTGTTGTTTGTTGCCATTTCTTAATGTAAGACTCTATTTATCAGACGCCAAGAGGCCCAGAACCAGAGGGTTAGGATGACGAATTTGGCCACGATGTCGAAGTAGGAATCGGAGGCCCATCCGCGGAAAATCAGTCCGATTATGGCGATGAAGACGCCCGCGCAGACGACAATGAGCACGAGGCGGGCAATTTTCTGGGAAGTGGTCATTTGGCGGAGGGGGGTGTTGGCTTAGTATTCGAAAGTGCCGAACTCGCTCTTGATGGTGAGCTTGTTGCCCTCGGGGCGCGGCTCCACCCGGCCTACTACTTGGGCGTCGATATTGAAGGATTTGGAGATGTCGATGACTTTATGCGCTTCGTCTGGCGCGACGTAGACCTCGAGCCTGTGGCCCATGTTGAAGACCTTGTACATCTCCTTCCAATCGGTGCCGCTCTGCTCCTTGATGGTCTGGAACAGTGGCGGGACGGGGAAGAGGTTGTCTTTGACGACGTGGACGTTCTCGACGAAGTGCATGACTTTGGTCTGGGCACCTCCCGAGCAGTGTACCATGCCGTGGATGGCGGGCCTCATCTGGTCGAGCATCTTCTTGACGACGGGGGCGTAGGTGCGCGTGGGGCTAAGGACGAGTTTGCCGGCGTTGATGGGGCTTCCCGCGACGCCGTCGGTGAGGCTGAGGCCTCCGGAGTAGACCAGGTCGTCGGGCACGGCGGCGTCGTAGGTCTCGGGGTATTTCTGCGCGATGTATTTGGCGAAGACGTCGTGGCGGGCGCTGGTGAGTCCGTTGCTTCCCATTCCGCCGTTGTATTCTCTCTCGTAGGTCGCCTGGCCGAAGGAGGCGAGGCCTACGATGACGTCGCCCGGCCTGATGTTGGCGTTGTCGATGACGTCGGCTCTGCGCATACGGCACGTGACGGTGCTATCGACGATGATTGTGCGGACGAGGTCGCCGACGTCGGCCGTCTCGCCGCCCGTGGCGTAGACGCCCACACCCATCTCTCGGAGCTCTGCGAGGAGCTCGTCGGTGCCGTTGATGATGGCGCTGATTACTTCGCCGGGGACGAGCATCTTGTTGCGCCCGATGGTGCTGGAGACGAGGATGTTGTCGACGGCCCCGACGCAAAGTAGGTCGTCGATGTTCATGATGAGGGCGTCTTGCGCTATGCCCTTCCAGACGGAGAGGTCGCCCGTCTCCCGCCAATAGGCGTAGGCGAGGCTGCTCTTGGTTCCGGCGCCGTCGGCGTGCATGATGTTGCACCACTGGGGGTCGCCGCCGAGGATGTCGGGGATGATTTTGCAGAAGGCTTTGGGATAGAGACCCTTGTCGATGTTCTTGATGGCGTTGTGTACGTCCTCTTTTGCGGCGCTTACGCCGCGGAGCGTGTATCTCTCGTTAGATGATGCCATGTGGGCGAAGATTATGTTTGGGAGGCGCGGGAGGGGGAGTTGCCGAGCCATTCGCGAAAGTAGTCAAAATTTGCCAAAAAGGGAGGACGCAAAGCCCCCCGACGCATGGGCGGCGCCGGGGGGGGGATGGAGTTCGTTTTCGTCAGTGGCGGGATGCCTTATTCGACGACTACTTTCTCGGTGACAGTGGAGCCGTCGGAGAGCGCGCGTACGACGACATTTAAGCCCCGCTGCGGCTCGGAGAGTTTGGCTCCGGCGAGATTGTAGTAGGTGGTGGACACGACTTCGGCGGAAGATGTGGTGGGACGGAGGGCTGTGAACTTATAGGACAATGTGGCGGATTTGACGTAGATGGACTTGCCTTTCATGTTATCCACCATGATTCGCGCCTCTTTGACATTGGCGCCGATGTCGAATTTTCCGCCGGTACCGGTTATGTCCCAATACCTCTCGCCGGTCCCGTCGGTGTAGGTGACAGTCAGCTTGAAAACGCCTTCCTCAACCTCCCTGTCGAGGACGAGATTCAGGGAGGCCGCGGCCTTGCCTGAGGCGTTGGTCCCTACGAAGTATTTCGAGGCGTAAGACTGGTTGTTGTCGAGCAGGGCAAGGTTATAGAACCCGATGTTGTACATTGTTTGGTAAGCCGTCTGGACGCCGTTAATCTTTACAGACTTGAGTTTGAGCGTATTGTCTTTGGAGGTGGACATCAGGACGGCCTGTTTGGCTTCGGAGTCGAAAGTTATGGTGTTGACGCCGCCCTGGAGGGGGTCGGAGTATTGCCCCGTCTCGTCGCAAACAACTTTCCATTCTCCAGAGATAGACTCGATGTCGACGACGACTGTCGTCACTGAAGAGTAGCCTTTGGCAATGTTCAGCTTACCCCAATCGGCCGTCGCTATCAAAGACGCGTCAGATGGGACTGTTTCCGCGAATCCATAGCCCCAGGTGCCGGCGTCGCCTTGAGAACCAAGGATGAGCTGCTGGGTGATTTCCTGTTCTTGGGCAAGAGCTGCGCAAGCGCACGTGGCAATAGAAAAGATTGTAAAGATTTTCTTCATACTAACCCTTTGTTTATTGATTGTCAGACATCGTACGGAGGCTGAGGCAACGTGCCGCCGAGTCTAAAAGGCTGAGCTAACGAACGTTGCGCTCCAGTTCGCACTGTTTGTTAATGCGAATCTCTCTAAAAAAAAAATGTGAATAGCAAGAGAAAAATTGATGAGCTTCTGAAGAAAAATACGGGGTAAGCGCGGTTACCTAATCGGCATTCGAGGGATTAGGGGAATGGAAGGACCGCGATAATGGACAAAACGGCCTATCTCGCGGAGACCGCCCTTTAAACCTCAAGAAACATGAACATAGAGAGATTTGCATTGACGCTCCTTTGGGAGACCCTTTGCGTCCCCATGCCTGCCAAATTTTTTTTTGGCCGAAAAAGGATTATGCGGAGGTTATTTACTCGCCGCAAAGTGGAGGTCGCTTATTGAGGACGGCTACACGTTCATCGACCACCATGGCTGGTCGGCATACAACGAGGCCGAGGACTTGCTCCCGCACCTGCGAGCGTACAAAAGGCGGTACGGATGCCTGCCCGAAGTTTTGGAGGCCGACCGCATCTACCTCAACAGGCGGAACAGACGCATCCTCCACTTGCTCAAAATAAAGATTGGCGGTCATCCTCTCGGAAGGCCGAGCAAAAATGAGGCGGACAACAGGCTGATTGCCAAATACATTGGGGAAAGGAACGAGATAGAGGCGACATTCGGGACGGGCAAGCGGGTTTACAAAGCGGACGACATCCGCGCAAAGCTGCCGGACACGGGGGCGGCATGGGTTGGGGCGTGCTTCTTTGTCAAAAACGTAATGAAGTTCCTTAGAGAACTTTATTTTGCCCTTATCCGAGCGCTCGAAATCCACTTCTTACAATCAAGTTTTCTCAACTTTAGGCTCATCCTTGCTTCAACACGCTACTCTGCACAATTTTAGGGGCAGGGTTATTCAGTGAACCCTATATATAGGTAAATATCACGAGATTAAAGGGTTGTGGATCTGTATCTTGGGGTAGGTCGTCTTTTTGCGAATATACTGATTTTGAGCACTTAAGCCGCCCCCCACGGAGGGAGCTCTGTCTTCGGCCTGACGGCTGGCCAGGCGGTTTACTCCGTCAACTAATGCTTCCTACTTCGCTACAACCCGCAAAACCCCACGCCTGCGCAAGAGAATACGATTCACAACGTCTTATAAATGTGAGCTTTAACAAAGGATTAAAAAAGTAGGCTATTCTATTTGCCTCAAAGCATCCAAAATCCTTTTTTTTGATAATTCATCAAATTCGCAAATTTGCGCCTCGTTCCAATCTCCTTTATTCTTTACAATATCCATCATCTCCAATAACTTTAGGCTTAGACCATTCCGAATGTCATCGATAAAGCCAAAATTGTCCAGCTTTGCTTTTGGCATATTGTTGCTGAATTTTGAGTTCATACCTCTACTGATAAGACAAAGATTACCAAAGCAATCAAGCCCTCGACCTTTTAGGTCTTCATATCCAGGCATGGGATTCTGTGGATAAAAATGTTCTACCGATGTCCTATAAGAGAACTCGAACTTGGGATATTTTGCAGGATTCTTCCTCCATGTAATAAAATCATAGAAGTTGAACACAAAATTGTGAACATTACAACCACAATCAATTTGACTCCAGTCTATATCGTCAGTTCTATTATTAGGCAAGAATTCATTGCTTTCATAAACAATGTCTTCAAAATCATACTTTTTTTGACCTAAATAAATATCCAACATAAAACTGCAAGCCAAATTATATAACCGCCGACGCAGAAAAGATGAGTCTATGGTTTCTTGATAATATATGCA
>JAFPDB010000113.1 GCA_017390085.1 Bacteroidales bacterium
GCCAACATGGGGCGCTACATCAACAAGTCCGGAGCCGGAGCAGCAATCGTAATCTTGGGCTTGCTCTGCATCACGGCCATGCCGCCATCGGGAATGTTCATATCGGAGCTTATGGTTTTCAAGTCGATGGTCGACGTCAGCTGGTGGTTGCCCATTGCATTGTCGGTCGTCCTGCTTTGCGTCATCGTATGGGCGATAAGCCGCGATATGCTCTCGATGCTTTTCCTCTCGTCCGAAGAGCATTACCTCATCAAGACCCCGAGCCACTCTTTTCCCGTCTACGAGGCGGCATGGCAGCTCGTCCTGCTCGGGCTGTCAATGTGGTGGGGGCTTTGGACTCCAAGCTGCATTTCAGAGCTTATCAAGGCTTCGGCGGCAATCATGAACTGAGACGACGCCCTGACCGCAAGGTTTTGGTACTATAAAAGCGAGTTTTTGAGTCCATTTCTTGAGAAAGCGCGGACTCAAAGACTCGCTAAACTTTTGTCCTTGGGTAATTCAGCACCCCTCCCCCAAAAAACTAATCAACGACCATAAGGCGGCGGCTCACCTCTCCAACACCTCCATATACTCCTCATACCCGATATGCCGCCCTCCCATCGTGAGCAGATGCGGAGTCTCGTACTGGCAATCAATCATCTTACCCCCATTGGCCTCCATACGCCGCGCGAGAGATATGAGAGCCACCTTCGAAGCGCTCGGCGCGTACGAGAACATACTCTCGCCAAAGAAACACCCTTTGAGCGTAACGCCATACAGGCCGCCAACCAGTTTCTCGCCCTCCCACACCTCAACGCTCTCGGCCTTGCCGAGCCTATGCAGATTGATGTAGGCCATAATCATATCGTCGCCAAGCCACGCGAACTCTTCCTCATAGCGGCCCTGCGCCATAGAGCAATTGAAAATCACGTCGACGAAATTCTCGTTAAACGTCACCTGGTAACGACCGCTATTGAGCAACGCGCGCATCGAGTGGGAGACGTGTATCTCGCTCGGGAAAATCACGAACCGGTCCAATGGGCAAGCCCACTCAATCGGCTCATGACGAAACGAGTAATAGGGGAGTATGCCGCGGCTATATGCCTCAATCAGCCTTTCGGCGGATAGGTCGCCACCATAGGCAATAAACCCGTCCTCAACCTCTTCGACGGGCGGAAACGGCTGACCGTCCTTAAGCTCTCTCGGCATATCACCTCAGGTCTACGATTTCAACATCCTTATGGGCCTCCTTGTCGAATGCGATGTCCTTGTCGGCCATGGGCTTATTGACCGCGAAACTCTTCACGTCAACCGTCAACGTCTCGCCCAACTTATACTGCTGATAAAAACGCCTCAGCTGCCTCGTCTTCTTGCTGATTGACAGGCGGATGCGCACGAGCGGAGACTTTGCGGCCGTAGGATATAAGTCAACCTCTTCACACTCCTCGCCCCCGATGGTGCTGACGCCCAGGAAACGGAGCTTATAGCCCACCTCGTAGGCCCCGAACAGCTTGGCGGGCGTCATGTCTCCCTCGGCCTCCGCGTCATGTTCGCTAATGGTCAACTCGTTGATTTTCTTTTGCCATACGGAGACGGTGGCCTCGTCGGAGTAGGTCACCATGTCGTTCAGGTCGAGCATGTATTTCTCGCCCTTGACCTTTAGCAAGCCGTCCGAGGCGTTCTTGTCGCCAGTCCGCTTGTTCTCGTACAGAGCGGAGAATCTCATCTCGATCGACGTGTAGGCTCTCGTCTTCTCCGCCATCTCTTTCAATACCTTCTTGGCCTGAGCCTCAGAGGCTTGCATATCATCCTGAGCCGACGCGCCGACGCTCGCCGACAGGCATCCCGCCACAATGGCGGCCATAGCCCAAAGTTTCCCGATTCTCATATTTCTACGTTTCTGACTGTTTCGTTGATAATAATTTAGCGCGTCGCCTTCAGACAAGACGGGCAAACGCCTTTAATCAATACTTCGCACCCCGTCTGCTCATAATCGGCCGGCAGCCGATAGCGATGGACGGCCACGTCGCGCATACACGTCACGGCATGGCATACGGTACAAAAGAAATGCACGTGCTCGTGGGGGCAGCCCTCAGCGTTCAACGCGTATTCGACAACCGTGTTATCCACAATTATCTTATGTACAATTCCCGCACCACAAAGGGCCTGCATGGTCCGATAAAATGTTATTCTGTCATAAATCTCGCCCATTTCGCCCTTTATGGCATCTTCCGAAAGCGGTTTCTGCTTGGCTTGCAATATGTTTATGACGGCTATCCGCTGCGCGCTTTTCTTTAAGCCGCCCTCTTTCAGAATATCTGTAGCGTTCTTCATTCTGTGGTGTTCATTGCGGCCTCTCTTTCGGCCACATAAAAATACTACTTTGATTTCCATTTTCAATTGCCATTTTATAACGTTTTTCAACATGAAACGTTGTTGCATTTGCGCCATATCATCGTATCTTTGCCCTCGCAATGAAACGTAAAAGGCACATATTCGCGCTCGCGTTGCTCCTCGCGCTCATGCCCGCCATCGTCGTGAAAGCCACTCACTTTCACGATGTTGACAGTGAGGTGCCATGCCATGCCGACTCCACGGGCAATTCCGCCCGATGCGATGCCTCGTGCCCGATTTGCGATTTCGTCCTGCCGCCTTTCATCGAGGCCCTACCGCAAGAGATCTCATTCATCCCGCCATGTTCGGCTCCACTTTCCGCCGCCTACATTGTGCATCTTTGGCGCGCGCCGGAGCCGACGCCATCTCTACGCGCCCCACCGTCACCCGCCGCCTGACGTAGCGACAATCACCACCCGCCCCGCGTATGGGGCACGGGGGCTTTCCACACACACATTTTCGTATTTTCTGGATGAAACAGGAGATGGCTGTTGCCGTCCTCTCGTTTTTCGTCACCCCCTCCTACGCGCTCGACCTGTCGGGCGTTGCGGGGCTGCGCACTTCGACAAGTTCCGACAGCACCGTCTGGACGGGGGGAGACGTGACCCTGCAAGAGGTCGAAATTCGTGGGGGCCGCAGCAACGGCGAGGCGCAAATGCGCTCCGCTCTCAACACCATAAGCGTCAGCAGCCTATTCGTTAGCTACAACATGGCAGGCTCGCTCATGCAGAGCTTGGCAAAGATTCCGGGTGTCGCGGCCATGTCGATTGGCGCGACAGCCGCCAAGCCCATCATCAGGGGCCTTGGCGGAAACCGCGTCCTGGTAGCCGAAGACGGGCTAAAGCATGAGGCCCAGCAATGGGACGACGACCATGGCCTCGAGGTCGACCAGTTCGCGGTCGACAAGGTCGTCGTCGTCAAAGGGCCCGACGCGCTCTCCTACGGTTCCGATGCCATTGGCGGCGTCATTAGCCTTCAGAGCGGAGAGATTCCCTCCGACGGCCTGAGCGGCAGCGCGCGGCTCTTCTTCAGGAGCAACAACGAGTCGATAGGCGTCGTCGGCCGCGCGGCTTGGCGCAAGAATGGTCTTTGGGCGAGGGTCGACGCTACGCTCGTCGACTATGCCGACTATCACGTCCCGACCGACAGCATTGAGTACTATTCCTACTACATCAAGCTGAAAGACAGGCGATTGCGCAACACCGCAGGGCGCGAGGCAAACACGGGTCTCTCGTGTGGCGTTAGCCAAGACGGGTGGACTACCTGGTGCCGCGTCTCATTCGTAGGCTCAAAAGGCGGCTTCTTCGCCAACGCCCACGGCCTCGAGGTCCGCCTGTCGTCCATAGACTACGACCACTCCAACCGCGACGTCGACCTTCCGCGCCACACTTCCGTACATCTGACGCTCGCCAACCATACTGAGGTCAAGCTACCCAAGGGAGTGATACACAACGATTTCGGCTGGCAACGCAATTTGCAGAGCGAAGAGTCGGAACCCATTTCGCACGGCTATATGCCCACGCCGCCAGATTTTCTCGAACGCCAGTTCGTCAAGAACACGTTTCAAGACAATGCCAGCGCCCGAATCGCCATCGGGCGGCATTCGCTCCGCTTTGGGGCGAGGTTCGAGTCGCAGGTCAACCGTCGCTCGGGATGGGGATTTATAGTCCCCTATTTCAGGCAGTTTGCGGCGGGGGGCTTCTGTTCCGACCGCTGGGTAATCTCCGACGAGCTGATTGTCAGTATGGGCACGAGGTTCGACTTCGCCATAATCAGGATATCGGAATACGAAGATTGGTTCAAGACCCCTACCGCCGAAGGCGATTCGGTTTTCAAAAGGCGTTCAAACGGTGTTAGAAGGTCTTTTGAGAGCTTCACGTGGTCGGCTGGCGTGAACAGGAGCGTTGGCAATTGGACGCTGAAAGCCAAC
>JAFPDB010000114.1 GCA_017390085.1 Bacteroidales bacterium
CGACGTTGTCGTAACGGCCGTCGAAATTCATGAGGATGTAGGGGTGGACGTCGTAGGCCGCACCGTTGGAGTAGGCGCCGGACCTTTTTCCTTTGTTGGGCAGAAAGTCTATCCAACGCTCTTCGAAGGCTCTTTTAACGACGGCGGAATAGTCGTCGCCGAGAGGTTTGACGGCGTCTAAGACCATTTGCTGGGCCTCTTCGAGGGTGAAATTGAGGTCGACATCGGCCACGGCGGGGGCGTAGAGGTCGTAATATTCGAGTTTGTCGTAACCAAGAAGCCTGGCTTTGAGTTTGAGGTAGCGGTGGAATGTGGGGAGGTTCTTGTTGACGTTCTCGATGAGGGATTGGTAGACGTCGGTGGGGATGTTGTTGCCGTAGAGGGCGGCATCGAGGGAAGATGGGTATTTGCGGACGGTTGCCCCGAAAATACTCCTACGGATGTTTCCGTTCATCAGCTCGCCAAAGGTCCCCTCATACTTTTTGTAATTATCCCAGAAAGCCTCGTAGGCCGCCTTTCTGTCGTCACGGTTTTTCGAGCTGCGAATCTTGGCGAAATTGGCATGGTCGAGCAAGACTGCCGAACCGTCGGAGAGCGTGATTGATGGCGCTGGCATTTCGGCGTCGGAGAAGACGGAGTAGGCGTCGTAGGGAGCGTTGCCAAGGATTGACATTTTGGCTAGAACGGCCTCCTCGGCCTCGGAGAGGGTATGTTTGCGCTCACGGAGGACTCGGTCGATGACCATTCGGTAGTCATCGAGTCGCGGCTCTTCGTCGCGGAACTTGGCGTATGTAGCCTCGGGAATGGCAGCGAGTTCGGATGAAGTGAAATCAGTGATTTGCGCGAATTCGATGTCAACTTGCTCAACCTCCTTGACGAGGGCGAGATTGTCGGCCACACTTACATCTTGGTCGGAGAGAAGGGAGGCGTATAGGTAGAGCTTGGCAATGATGCGCTCATTCTCGCTCTGTTGGTGGAAGAAAGAGTAGAGTGTTTGCGCGGACTCGGCAAGACGGCCTTTGTATTCGCGGATTGACGGTAGAGAATTGGCGAGTGTCTCTTTCTCTTGTCGCCAGTCATCGACCGTCTTGTAGATGGGCGTGAGATCCCATTTGTACTTCTCCTCAACGTTTGTTCTTTCTACTTGTGCCATTGTCAGCGAGTTAAGCGAAAGCGCGGACACCGAAAACATCGTTGCCCGCGCCAGAATCTTTGTAATGTTCATTTATTCAGCGAAGTCATTGCGTACTTGCGAGACAACATCTTTAAGGGCCAGGAGGACATCCTTGTCGAGGGTTCCGGGCTTGTTGGCCTGAATTGTCGTCGTCCGGGTGTCGGCGTCGGTGATAGCAGAGACGCGTCCGGATTTTTGAAGCTCAACGGCGTCGAAGATGGTGCTGATTTGCTCCATCTTGGCGCGGATGTAGTTGAGGTCCTCGTCGGAATTGTTTGGGTTCATGCCGTCGATGATGGTGAGCATGGTTGCCATGGAGAGCTTTTGGGCGACGAGTCGGCCGACGATGTCGGGGTTGAGCTTATCGGGGTTTACGAGGTTGAGTGCGAGGTAGAGTCCCTCGACCCATGCTCCGGCCATGACCATGGTGGCAACGTTGCGGCGGTTATTTTCGGTGAGGTATTGGTTTGTGTTCATGTATACCTCGCTAATGGTGTTGAGGGCTTCTTGGCGTGAGAGGTCGGAGCGTTCGAGGCGTGAGAGGAGGTCCTCGTCCATAATCTTGACGATGCCGAGCTTCTGGGTGAGTGTCTTAAGCGTGGCGAGGTAGTCGACCATGCGTTGCGACTGGTTGAACATGCCGGCGACACTCATGTCGGTGGCGTAGATTCCAAGGTTGAGCGCCATCTTCATGTTGGTGGAGAACTTAGCGGACTTGGAGAGCTGCGCAAGTAGTTGCTCGTCGAACCTGACGCCGGTCTCCTTGATGATGGATGCCATCTCGATGGGGGCAGGCAGGGTGTAGAAAATGGTTTTCGACTTATTAAGGTCGTCGGTCGCGGCATCGTTGTTGGCGGGGGCGACAGAATCAATGACTTCAGTGTCTTCGAAGTTTGTCGTTGTCTGAGTGCGTGAGCATGAAGTCAGACAGGCGATGCACATGAGAGTGCCGAGAGTTCCAAAAGTTATCTTCATTGGGTTAATTTTTTACGCTGTAATCACGTTGTCCGAAAATGAGGCTGCCGATTCTAACGATGTTTGAACCGTTTTCGATTGCCATTTTATAGTCGCCAGACATACCCATGCTGAGGATGGAGAAAGAATCGTCGGTGGGGAAGAAGTCTCGTTTGGCGTTTCCGAAGAGTGAATGGGCGAGTTGGAACTCAGCTTTCACTTGCTGGTCGTCGTCGGTGTTGGTGGCCATGGCCATCAGACCTCTTATATGTACGTTTTCGTATTGCGCCAATTGGCCAGAGGCGAGGAAGCTGACTAAATCATCGGGCGAGAAGCCGAATTTAGATAGCTCTTCGGCGACATGGACTTGCAGTAGGCAATCGATTCTCCTTCCGACTTTTTTCGCCTCTTTGTCGATGACGCTCAGGAGCTTGGGGGAATCGACCGAGTGGATGAGCGTTACGAAAGGCGCGATGTACTTTACTTTGTTTGTCTGGAGATGGCCTATCATGTGCCAACGGATGTCGGTGGGCAGCGCTGAGGCTTTTTGAGCCATTTCCTGAACCTTGTTTTCTCCGAAGTCTCGTTGTCCGAGGTC
>JAFPDB010000115.1 GCA_017390085.1 Bacteroidales bacterium
CACATTGTGCGCTTTTCGCGTAATATCGCCGAGTGGTTCGACGACCACACGCCGCAAAGGGTCCGACTCTGGGTCAACACGCGCTTCGACGCCAACGAGGCCATCATGCCCGAAGGGGCCGCTTTCGACCTCGTGAGGGCCTCCATAAACCTCGTCCTCGCCGGCCTTCTCGTGGCGCTCGGCACGTCGCTCAAGCTCCCGTTGTCGACCACCTACGTCACGTTCATGGTGGCCATGGGAACCTCGCTCGCCGACCGCGCTTGGGGGCGCGAGAGCGCCGTGTTCCGCATCACGGGCGTCATATCCGTCATTGGCGGTTGGCTCGTCACGGCGGGAGCGTCGTTCATCCTCGCCGCCGTAATCGTCACGGCCATGCACCTGGGCGGCATCTACGTCTCGGCGGCCATCGTCGTCGGCTCGATAGTCATACTCATCAAGAACGACGTCGACTTCAAGCGCAAGGCGAGGGCCGAGAAATCGCTCAAAGACCAGATCTACAGCGACATCGTGGCTTCCAAGGATCGACTCCGCACGTGGAACCTCCTTAAAAAGTACATCGCCATTAACGAGAAAGAGTATCTCGAATATTTCAGCACAACGTTCAAAACTCTCACCGACGCCTTCCTCAACGAGGACGTCAAGACTCTCCGAAAGGTCAACAACGCACTGCCAAAGGAGAAAGTCGTGGTCAAGGCCATCAGGCGCAAGCAGACCATGGCCCTGCGAAAGACCGAGCCCCGAATGGCCATTGAGAACAACACGTGGCTACACCTCGCCTACAACAGCAACCAGCAGATGATCTACTGCCTGATGCGTATGTGCGAGCCATGCTACGAACACGTCGACAACAACTTCGCGCCGCTCTCCAAGGATCTCAAACAACAGTTCGCGCCGCTCCGCGACGAGGTTCTCGGACTCTTCCAAAAAAGCATCGACCTCATCGACCGTGACGACTACGACGCCACTGTGGCTGTCCGCAACGAGGGCGACAACACCAAGTCCAAAATCTCACAAATGAGAAAGGACCTCGTCAGCCACATCCACGAAGACATGGACGCCTATTCCGTCATCTTCGTCTATCTCAATATGTTGCAAGAGACCCAAGAGATGATAAGCTCGCTCCGACACAACCTCCGCGCCCTGCGCAAGATTGAACGCGAGAGCTAAGCCACAAGAAATGTCCTTCAGCAAAACCTCCACAACAACAGACATACTTCTTTTTTACACACTGACGGTGTAGTATTTCAACGCTGAAAAAGTGATTACCTTCATTTTCGTCTTCCTGGCCATAGGGCTGGTAAGTCTCGTAGCGTCATTAGCGAGCCGGCTGATTTCCCCCAAGATATGGGGACCCGCCGGCGTGACGCTCATGGCGATGACGGTTGCCGCGTTGGGCGCGGCGTCATTACGTTCAACCTCCGCAATCGCCACCTTCAATCACCCGGTTTTTGGCAGCCTGAGCATCCTCTGCGACCCTCTCGCGGCGTGGTTCATGCTCATCGTGGGCGTCCTCTTTGCGATTGGCGCCGTTTATGGCGCGGCCTATTTGTCTCACTATAAGGCAACCACCCGCCAACTCGCGCTGCATTGGCTCTCGTTCCTCGTGACGCTCGCCGGCCTCGGCATCCTGCTCACCACCGACAACCTGATCGTCTTCCTGCTCGGTTGGGAGTTCATGGCCATAGGCTCTTTCTTTGCCGTCATCTTCGAGTACGACCACCCGCCAGTGGTCAAGGCCGGACTCAACTACTTCATCCAATCGCACATCGCGGTCCTGCTCATCACGATAGTCTTCGCCTGGTCAATATCCGCCACCGGCAGCACCTCTTTCGACGGGCTGAGGAACTTTTTCTCCTCCTCTTCCACCGCCACGCAGATTGTGGCCATGGCCCTGCTCATAGCCGGTTTCGGATTCAAGGCGGGCTTCGTACCCTTCCACTCGTGGCTGCCCCTCGCCCACCCCGCCGCCCCGAGCCACATCTCGGCGCTAATGTCGGGCGTGATAGTCAAGGCCGGCATCTACGGCATCATACGCTTCGGCTCTATGCTTAGCGGCGCCGAAGCCCAACTGCCGATTGGCGTGGCAATACTCGTCGTAGGAATCGTCTCTGGCCTCTACGGCATCCTCAACGCGGCCGAGCATCGCGACTTCAAACGAATGCTGGCCTACTGCACCATTGAGAATGTCGGAATCATCGCCATGGGCATAGGCGTGGGCTTCTTAGGCCTTGCCCAAGAGTCTGTCGTCCTGACCGTGCTCGGTTTCGGAGGCGCGCTGTTCCATACGCTCAACCACGCCATTTTCAAGGCTTTGCTCTTCTTCGGGGCGGGCAACGTCTACGTCCGTCTCCACACGCGCAACATGGAAGAGCTCGGCGGCCTCGGCAGACAGATGCCCCGGACGTCGCTCATATTCCTCGTCGGCTCGCTCGCCATTGGCGGCCTGCCACCCCTCGGAGGCTTCGTCAGCGAGCTGCTCATCTACGACGGCTTCCTCAACGGCCTCGGGTCCGGCTCACTCGCCGTCTCGGTCCTCATGGCCATTGCCGGCTGCTCGCTCGCCGTCATTGGGGGAGTCTCGATGCTCGCCTTCACGAAGACCTACGGGGTCATATTCCTCGGCTCGCCGCGCAAACCCCACATCCATGAGCCGGAAGAGGTTAAGCCGGCGATGCTTTGGCCCGCCTACGCGCTGCTCGCAATAATGGCCGTCGTGCTGCTCCTCCCCTCCCAAATCGTCGCCCACCTGTTCTCCGTAAGCCTCCTCACATTCGGAATCCACGCCAACGGCACGGACACCGTCGCCCTCAACAACGTGGTGAGCCTCACGGGCACTGTGGGCTACGCAATGACGGCCCTCATCATCCTGATCCTCATCTTCTCCGCCATCCGCCGCGCCGCGGGGATGAGCCTCCCCTCCACCTCAGGCGACACGTGGGGATGCGGCTACAAACGCCCCATCGAAGGAATCCAATACACAAGCAAGTCGTTCGCCAAGACGCTTCTGGACATGTGCCGGACGTTCCTGCCGACGACCGAACGCTTCGCGCCAATAACGACTGAGGAGATTTTCCCCAAGAACCGCGCCCACATCAGCGCCGACAAGGACCTCATCGACGACAAGCTCGTCACGCCCGGCACCACAGCCCTCCAGACTGGCCTCAAACGCTTCCAGTTCGTACAAAACGGAATGCTGCAACGCTACATCGTCTACGGCCTGGCCTACGTGGCCATCCTCGTGGCGATAGTCATCATTTTCAACTAATTGGCACCCTCAAAACAGATGATAAGCTTCATCCTGATCATCATATCGAGCCTCTTCTTCTCGGGCATCATTGCCCGCGTCAAGAGTCTCACGCAAGGCCGACGAGGCCCCGTTATCCTCCAGCCCATCTACGACATCATCCGCATGTTGCGCAAAGGGAGCGTCTACAGCACCACGACGGGCCCGATATTCCGCATCGCCCCGACAATCTACTTCGCCACGGTGGTCATGGCCATAGCGGTCGTGCCTTTCGGCGGCAAGGGCGGCCTCTTGTCCTTCGACTGCGATTTTGTCTTCTTCGCCTACGTCCTCGCCCTCGGCAAGTTCTTCAACATCATCGCGTCGCTCGACACGGGCAGCAGCTTCGAAGGCATGGGCGCAAGCCGCGAGGCCCTCTTCTCCATGCTCGTCGAGCCGGCTTTCTTCCTGCTCATTGGCTCGCTCGGCCTGATTTCGGGCAACACCTCCTTCGCCGACATCTTCGGGGCTTTCCACCTCGGATCCAGCTCCTCATACGCCTTCGCCCTCATTGCCGCCTTCGTTTTGCTGATGATATGCATGATTGAGAACAGCCGTATGCCTGTCGACGACCCTAAGACGCACCTCGAACTCACTATGGTCCACGAGGTTATGATTCTCGACAACTCCGGATTCGACCTCGGCCTCATCTCCATGGCCACCCACCTCAAATTCGCCATGTACAGCGCGCTCATAGCCAACCTCTTCATCGGCAGCCTGCCTTTGGCCGCTGCCGCCTGCGCCTTCCTCGCAATCGAGGCCCTATGCGCCGTCGGGGTCGGAATCACCGAGTCTTTCATGGCTCGATACCGTATGAGCCACAACGCGCAATTCATTCTCGCCCTCACCTCGCTCAGCCTCCTGGTTTTCTTCGGCGTTAAGTTCTCATAGCGAATTTTGCCCCACGATGATACACATTCTCCTTATCCTATTCATAATCACGCTCTTCTACTTCGCCATCGCCAACAGGCTGATGACCTACGTGAGCATCCTCACGTTCCAAGGGCTCATCGTTTGCGCCGCCGCAATCCTCACGCTCGACAAGATTACGGTTGCCAATCTGGCCATGATAATCCTCGAGACGCTCGTCGTCAAGGCCGCGCTCATGCCATACTTCATCCGCAAAGTGATTCTGACCAACAATATAACCCGCGAGGCCGAACCCTCGGTCCCGAACTACGTCTCGCTGCTCTTCTGCACGCTCGTCGTCGTGGCGTCGTACCTCACGTCGCTCACCGTCGAGTCGCCAATGCTCAACAAGTTCTTCCTCGTGGCGGCTTTGGCGGGCATATTCTGCGGCCTCTATTTCATAGCCACACGGCGCAAGGTCATAACCCACGTCATTTGCTACGTCATAATCGAGAACGGGGCATTCATCCTCTCGCTCGCCATCGGCAACGAGATGCCAGTGCTGGTCAATCTCGGCGTGATTCTCGACGTGCTCGTGAGCGTGTTCCTCCTCGTCATCTTCATTAACAAAGTAGGCGACGTGACAAGCGAGGGCGACGTCACCGGACTTAACCAACTCAAAGATTAGCAGACAGATGAACACCATAATCCTTTCCTACCTCATCTTGTCACTGCTCCTCAGCGGGCTTCACCTGATAAACAAGAACGCCGCCGTCTGCCGAGTCCTCGTGGCAACGTTCCTCGCGGCGCAGGCCGCCATGACGGCCTACACTGCCCTCTCCATGGGCCAGGTCGCCGACGACTATTTCAATGCAGACGGACTCGGCGTCCTGCTCTGCATCGTCACGACAATAGTCTCCGCCGCCGCTTTCTGCCACTCCCGGCGCTACATCGTGGAGAAGGAGGCCGACCAGGACGACATAGTCCGCTCGCAATACTACGGCGCGATGACGGCTCTCACCATGGCCGTGACGCTGGCGAGCCTCTCAGCGCATCTCGCCGTGACGTGGATTTTCGTGGAGATCACGACCCTCAGCGCGTCGGCCCTCATCTTCTACCGTCGCACCAACAGCTCCATCGAAGCCACCTGGAAATATGTCTTCGTCTGCTCTGTCAGCCTCGTCTTCGTCTACGTCGGCATCCTGCTGACCTCCATATCCATGGGGGCCGAGGCCGAGGCCGGCCTCTCGTTCGCCACCCTCAAGAGCCTCACGGCGTCACTCGACCCGTTTTGGCTACAAATCGCCTTCATATTCATATTCGTAGGGTACACGGCAAAGATGGGCCTCGTCCCGATGTTCACGGCAGGCATCGACGCCAAGGACGCGGCCCCGACGCCCGCTGCCGCCATGCTCTCCAGCATCGTCATGAACGCAGGTTTCGTCGGCTTCTTCCGCTTCTACGCGGTGGTGGCCCAGACGAGCATCTGCCATTGGGCGCAAATGGTGGTCCTGACCACGGGCCTGCTGTCCATCTTCGTGGCCGCGGTCTACCTCGTCAAAGTCCACAACGTCAAGAGGCTCTTCGCCTACTCGAGCGTTGAGCATATCGGCGTCATAATGCTCGGCATAGCCGCAGGCGGAGTCGGCATCTACGCCGCAATCCTCCATCTCGTGCTCCACTCATTCTCCAAAGCCGCCGTCATAATGCACGTCGGCGAGTTGTTCCGAATCTTCGGGACGAAGGAGCTTGCCAACATGGGGCGCTACATCAACAAGTCCGGAG
>JAFPDB010000116.1 GCA_017390085.1 Bacteroidales bacterium
ATCGTCGACGCCAGTTGGGGCGGCACGCCCGTCGAGACATGGATCCCCGCGGAGCCTTTCGCCAACCCCGAGATGAAAGCCATCAACGACCGTCTCGCCGAAGTGTCGTGGGGTCCCGTGCGCCCAGCCCTCGGCTACAACGCCATGGTCGCCCCCCTGGCCAACTACAAGTTCCACGCCATGGCATGGTATCAGGGCGAGCAAAACTGCGAAAACGCCGAGAGCTACTCGCTCCTCCTCCAGACGCTCGTCTCCTCCTGGCGCAAGACGTTCTACGACGCCGAGCAAACCCCCTTCATCTTCGCGCAAATAGCCCCATACAAGTACGACACCCCGGGCATGGCCGTCAACGTCCGCGACCAGCAGCGCATCGCTGCCGACCTCATCCCCAATTCCGGCCTCGTCGTCATAGGCGAGCTCGCCGACCTCAAAGACATCCACCCAAAACGTAAAGTCGAGGCGGGGCAGCGATTCGCTAACGCTTTGCTAACCGAAGCCTACGGCATGACAGGCTTCGACTACAAAGCCCCACTCTTCAAGTCCGCCACCCTCACCAAGAAGGGCGACGCAGCCGTCGTCACTTTCGCCAACGCAGAGGGCCTGCACATCGAGGGCAAGAACAAGACGGCCGACTCTTTCGAGCTCGCCGGGGCCGACGGCGTCTTCCATCCCGCTGTCGGCAAACTCCAAAAGGACGGCACCGTGGTCGTCTCGTCCAAAGCGGTCAAAGCCCCAAAGGCAATCCGCTACGCATGGGCCGACGACGCAATGCCCAATCTCGCCGGCAAAAACCACATCCAGGCATCCTGCTTCGGCCCGCAACAATTGAAATAACGCCATATTTTGGTAAATTCTTATTTAGAACATAATCCAGCACCACGATGAAAAAGCTTTTTACCGCCGCCATCGCAGCCCTCGGACTTACTGCCGCCATCGCGCAGAACCCCGTCAACCCCAACGCCTCGCCAGAGGCCAAACAACTCCTCAAGTTCATCTACGCGCAAAGCGGCAACGGCATCCTCACCGGCCAACACAGCTACCCCCTCTTCTCCGACATCTACATGGAGAGGGTTGAGAACCTCACCTCCGGAAGCCACCCCGCCGTCTTCGGGCAAGACTTCGGATACAGCAAACCCAACTCGCTCGACGGCATCAACTTCCGCCAACGTGTCGTCGACAACGCCATCAAGTGGCACGCCAAGGGAGCCATAATCACCCTCATGTGGCACTCAGTCCCCCCAACCGTCGAGGGCAACTTCACCACCTGGCAGGGCGAGAAGGGCGTACAGACCAAACTCACCGACAAGCAGTGGGACGAGCTGACCACCGAGGGCACCGAGCTCAACAACCGCTGGAAAGCCCACGTCGACGTCATTGCCTTCTTCCTCCGCCAGCTCCAAGACGAGAAAATCCCAGTCATCTGGCGCCCATACCACGAGATGAACGGCGATTGGTTCTGGTGGGGCGCACGCCCGGGCAAGAACGGCTACCAGAAGCTCTACCGTATGCTCTACGACCGCCTGACCAACTACCACAAAATCAACAACCTCCTCTGGGTCTTCAACGGCAATGAGACCGGCTCGCCAAACGTTGGCGACTACGAAGGCTTCTTCCCCGGCCACGACGTCGTAGACATCCTCGCCACCGACATCTACAACCACAACTACAACAAGCGCGACTACGACGCCCTGCTCAAACTCGCCAACGGCAAACCCATCGCCTGGGGAGAGGTCGGCAAGCTCCCGACCCCCGAAATCTGCCGTGAGCAGCCAAAATGGTGCTGGTTCATGTGCTGGTGCGAGTTCCTCGAGGTCCAAAACGACTACCAGAGGCGCATGGACATATACAACGCCAAGGAGACCATCACTCTCGAGGAGATGATCCAAAACAAAAAATAATATCCAGTCAATCCCATAACCCCATCCTCGCGATGGGGCTTTCCCAAACAACATATCATGGAAACAAACCCTAAAGAGATAAGGGAGCAGATGAGGGCCGAGTACGCCAACATCATGTCTTTCTGGATCAGCAAGATGGAAGACCACGAGTATGGCGGCTTCTACGGCGGGCGAGACAAGGATGGGGACCTCCTCCCCAATGCCGAGAAAGGCGCAATCCTCAACGGACGCATCCTCTGGTCCTTCTCAACGGCCGCGCGAATCTTCGGACGCCCCGAGTACAAGGAGGCCGCCAACCGCGCCTATTGCTTCCTCCGAGATTTCTTCTACGACAAGCAGAACGGCGGCTTCTACTGGTCGCTCGACGCCAAGGGCGCCCCCGTCGACACCAAGAAGCAAGCCTACGCCCAAGGCTTCTGCATCTACGGCCTCTCCGAATACTACCGCATGAGCCAAGACCCCGAGGCCCTCAAGCTCGCCATGGAAACCTTCCACCTCATTGAGAAGCACTTCCGCGACACGCAAAACGGAGGCTACATCGAGGCCCTCTCCGCAAACTGGGCCCCGCTCGACGACGTCCGCCTCAGCGAGAAAGACGAGAACACCCCAAAATCCATGAACACACACCTCCACATCATCGAGCCCTACGCGAACCTCTACCGCGCAACGCCCGACGAGGAGGTCAAAGCCGCAATCCTCCACTGCCTCGACATCTTCGCCAACAAAATCATCGACCCGCAGACCCACCGATTCAATCTCTTTTTCGACATGGACTGGAAGGTCATGAGCAACATCGACTCCTACGGCCACGACATCGAGGGCGCTTGGCTCCTCTACGAGGCCGCGGAAGTCATCGGCGACGAGAAATGGATGGAGAAACTCAAGCCCATCAGCCAAAACCTCGTCGACATCACCCTGAAAGAGGGATGGGACGGCGACTCAATCTTCTACGAGAAAGTCAACGGAGTCCTCGACACCGACAAGCACTGGTGGCCGCAAGCCGAGGCCATGGTCGGACTGGCCGACACTTGGAGGCTCACACGCAATGACGCATACTACGAGAAAATGTGCCGCGTATGGAATTTCATCCGCAATAAGATTGTCGACACCAAGAAAGGCGAATGGCTCTGGAGAGTGAACAAAGACGGACAAGACGCGTACAAAGACGTTAAAGCCGGCTTCTGGAAATGCCCCTACCACAACAGCCGCGCCCTTATCGAAGTAATCACGCGTATCGAGAACGCACGTTAACCCTCCCACCCACTTCAGAATTCCCTACAACAATGAACCTACGCCTCACGGGCATCGCCCTCTCCGCGGCTGCCACTCTCATGGTCGCTTGCCACAACGCGCCAACCGTCGTCAACGGATTCGACGACGCCATCTCCTACATCGGACGCGTCGACCGTTCCGACTCCATCGGCCCGCGCCAGTGGGGAGCGGGAGCCTATTTCACCTTCGCCTTCGACGGCGACGGCTGCGACGTCGACATCCGCGACCAAAGGCTCTACGGCAACAGCTACAACTATCTCGAGGTAGTCGTCGACGGCGAGCCTGTAGCCCGAGTCCGCACCCTCGGCGAGAGAAACCGGCTCACCATCGGCAAGACCCAGCTCACCGCCCCGGCCGACACAGCCGTCAAGATCATCGCCGTAGCCGACTCTCTTGCCGCAGGCCCCCACACGGTCCTCATCGCCCGCGACACCGAGTGCGCCATGGGCTTCACGCAAGTCGAGCAAGTGGCGGCCAAAGGACTCGAGGCGTGGCAACCATCAGCCGACCTGAAGATTGAGTTCATCGGGAATTCAATCACGAGCGGCATGGATTGCTACGACGGCGAGATACCTTTCGGACAAGGCACGTGGTACGACCATCACCGCGCCTACTACGCCTACGGCCCCCGTACCGCAAGAGCCCTCAACGCCCAGTGGTCGCTCGCCTCCGTTTCGGGCATTGGCCTCATCCACAGCTGCTGCGACCATAAGTTCGTCCTACCGCAAACCTACGACAAGGTCAACCTCGTCGACAATGAAATCCCCTACGATTTCGCGTTCCAACCCGACATCGTGGTCTCCGCGCTCGGTCAAAACGACGGCGTGCAAGACTCCGCCACCTTCGCCTCCGCCTACGTCGACTTCATCGGGCATCTCCGCGAGAAAAACCCCGAGGCGCAAATCGTCCTCCTGTCAAGCCCCATGGCCAACGACACCCTCCGGGCCTTCTTCCGCCAGATTCTCCCAGCCGTAGCCGACGAGGCCACCCGGCGCGGTTTCGCCGGCAAAGCGGGCGAAATCCCATACCTCATCTACGACAACGAGTACCACGACGGCGGCACCGACCACCCCTCCATGGCGCAGCAGGGCGAGATTGCCGACAAACTCATAGCCTTCCTCCGCGACAGCGTCGGCATCGCAAAGCAGAATTAGATCATCACGTTTTCACCAACTATTAAGATTTGACACATAGAATAATGAAACTGACTCACATAGCCTTGGCCGCGGCAATGACCGTCTCGGCCACCACCAACGCCCAGAAGTTCGAAGGCCTCGCCCTGACCCCGACCATGGGATGGAACAGCTGGAACACGTTCGCCTGCGACATCGACGAGAACCTCGTCCGCGAGACGGCGGACCTCTTCGTAAAGCTCGGACTCAAAGACGCCGGATACCAATACGTCGTAATCGACGACTGCTGGATGGAAATGGAGAGAGACCCGCAGACCATGAAGCTCGTACCCGACCGCAAGAAATTCCCCAACGGCATCAAACCCCTCGCCGACTACGTCCACAGCAAAGGACTCAAGTTCGGCATCTACAACTGCGCCGGCACCAAGACCTGCGCAGGCTACCCCGGCACACGAGGCTACGAGTACCTCGACGCCCGGCAATACGCCGAATGGGGCGTCGACTTCCTCAAATACGACTGGTGCTTCCACTCCACGCAAGACGCCCGCGCCAGCTACTCCCTCATGCGCGACGCACTCTACGCCGCCGGCCGACCCATCGTCTTCAACATATGCGAATGGGGCGACGCCCAATCCTGGGAGTGGGGCGAGGAAATCGGACACTCGTGGCGCATCTCAGGCGACATCGCACGCTGCTGGGATTGCCAGGAGAACTACGGCGGCTGGGCCAAACTCGGCCTATGGCCCATCATCCGACTCCGCGGCGACATCCGCAAACACCACGGACCCGACCACTGGAACGACTTCGACATGCTCGAGGTCGGCAACGGCATGTCGGCAGCCGAGGACCGTACCCACTTCGTCATGTGGAGCATACTCGCCTCACCACTCATCCTCGGCAACGACATCCGCAAGATGAGCAAGGAGACGCTCGAACTCGTCACCAACAAGGAGGTCATCGCCGTCGACCAGGACAAACTCGGCGTCATGGGCTTCCGATTCCTCAACGACAAAGGGTTTGAGGTCTGGGTCAAACCCCTCGACAACAACGAGTGGGCCGTCGCCTTCGTCAACATGACAGAGCAGAAGCGCACACTCAACTACGATTGGAACCGCTACGTCAAAGACAGCCTCACCGACCGCGAACTCAAGTGCTCTGATACCACCTACAAAGTCCGCGACCTCCTCGGCAAGAAAGACGCTGGCGACACGTCCAAACCACTCGTCCGCGAAATAGAGTCCCACGACGTCTACGTCGTAAGGCTCACACCCTCCAAAAAGTAAACCAGAAATCACCTCATCACAATGGTCAAGTTCTATGAGAAGATAGGCTACGGCTTAGGAGACATGGCCTCGTCCATGTTCTGGAAGCTCTTCGGAGCCTACCTCATGCTCTTCTATACGGATGTCTTCGGCATATCAGCCGCAGCCGTGGGCACCATGTTCCTCGTCACGCGTATCTGGGACGCCTTCGTCGACCCCGTCGTAGGCGTCGTCGCCGACCGCACCGAGACCAAATGGGGAAAGTTCCGCCCCTTCATGCTTTGGCTCGCCCTACCTTTCGCGCTCATAGGCATCCTGACTTTCACGACGCCAGGCTTCGGCGAGACTGGCAAGCTCGTCTACGCTTTCGTCACTTACTCGCTCATGATGGTCGTCTATTCTGCCATCAACGTGCCATACGCGTCGCTCCTCGGCGTAATGAGCCCCGACCCGCGAGACCGAAACGTCCTTTCGACCTTCCGCATGGCGTTTGCCTACATCGGCAGTTTCGCCGCGCTCTTCTTCTTCATGAAAGTCGTTGAGAGCTTCGGCGGAGTCGAAGGCGCGGATATCGAAAAACAACAGTCCGCTTGGACCGAGGCCGTCACCTGCTTCGCCGTCATTTGCGCGCTCCTCTTCCTCGGCTGCTTCCTGCTCACCCGCGAGCGAATCCGACCGATTAACGATGTCAAGAACAACGTCAGCGACGACCTCATGGACCTGGCCAGAAACCGCCCCTGGTGGATTCTGCTCGGCGCCGGCGTAGCCGCTCTCGTTTTCAACTCCATTCGCGACGGAGCCACCGTCTACTACTTCAAGTATTTCATCGACGAAAAACCCGAAAACCAAATCCCGATATTCGGAACGCCTTTCGCGCTCTCCGCAATATACCTCGGTCTCGGACAGCTCGCCAACATCATCGGAGTCGTAGCGGCAGCCCCTGTCAGCAACCTGATCGGAAAGAAATACACCTACCTCGGGGCCATGGTCATCGCGACAGTCCTCAGCGTCATTTTCTACTGGTTCGACAAAGACCAGCTCGTGCTGATATTCGTCTTCCAAGTGCTGATCTCCATCTGCGCCGGAGCCATATTCCCGCTCCTATGGTCCATGTACGCCGATTGCGCCGACTATTCCGAGCTCACCACGGGCAACCGCGCAACAGGCCTCATCTTCTCCTCGTCGTCCATGAGCCAGAAATTCGGCTGGGCGATAGGCTCCGCCGTGACAGGCTGGCTTCTTGCCGCCTTCGGCTTCCAACCCAATCAGGAGCAATCGCCCGAGACAATCGACGGCATCAAGATGTGCCTCAGCCTCTTGCCCGCCATCGGCACCATCCTGAGCGTCGCCTTCATCGCCATCTACCCGCTTTCCGAAAAGAAGGTGGCGGAAAACGCCGCCAAGCTCGAAGCCCTACGCCACAACGGCAAAACCATAGCTTCGAAAAAGTGAGGCTAAGCATCCCATGACATTGGTCATGACAACAATCCCGCCAGCGGACATCAAACCGCTGGCGGGTTCCTTTTCTTCCCAATACGCTACATCTATCAACTTTGCACAAAAAGGAGTAATAAATATCAACCACCACCCTTTGTCCGCTAACCAATTATCGCTACTTTCGTAATACTCGCAGTATAGAACACAACCTCGGACCTCTACGCAATGCACTGGGCAAAGCCTTTCCGCGCACTACTCACACTCCTGACCACACTCATCCTCTTGGCGCACTTCTCTTGCGACCAAGAAGCGGAAATTGTACCGAAAAAACGCCCCACCATCTCCCTTCCCAAAGACACCGTGGCCCTCGCCGCCCTCACAGACAGCGCCCTCCGAGCCCACGACCACTACACCACCTGTTTCGCCGCCGACGCCCTCGGCAAGGCGCACCGCGACGCCAGCCACTTCCCACAAGCCATTGCGGCCCACAACACAGCCCTCAGCGCCGCGGAGGCCATCAAAGACTCCCTCCTCATCGTCCGAAGCCTCAACAACATCGGCACCGTCTATCGGCGAGTGAGCCTCATGCCGCTCGCCGCAGACTTTCACTATAAGGCTCTCGAAATCGCCGAAATGCTCCATCCCGACGATGCCACCAT
>JAFPDB010000117.1 GCA_017390085.1 Bacteroidales bacterium
AAAGTACCCATATCGCCAGCTACAGATCCTCCACTGAAGCATACAAACTCAGACTTATTGTTGAGCGGATAGGTGCGATAGTCATTGTCGAAGGCGATGTCAAAATCCCATACAGGACCCGTATAAACCTTCTTCCGAAACATCCCAGGCGACAAGCTCAAACTCCAGTGCCGAGGACACCGCATCTCCTCTTGGCTCATGAGCCGAGGCGAAATCCCGCTCGCACGGACACTCCACGACATAACCATGGACGACTTCGATTCGCCAGAGGCCTTCCGAGCCGAGGTCATACGACTCATGGACGAGTACCGCGACGACAGGCGGCGAGGCAAAAAGCTCGACTACGACGAGGTCGACACCCCCGACGAGAAGAACATCATCATGCTCGCCCCCGGAAAGCTCGGTGGCAAAGGGCGGGGCCTCGCCTTCATCAACACGCTCATACAAAACCTCGACACGACAGAGTTCGACGCCCACATCAACCTCCGAATACCCATAACTGCAATCGTCGGGACCGAGGAGTTCGCCAACTTCATGGCCAAGGCCGAACTCATGCCCTACGCCATGTCCAACCCGCCCTACGAGCAGCTCCGGGAGCGATTCGACGCCACGCCGCTCTCCGACAAGCTCATGACAAGGCTCCGAAGGTTCTGCTCACAAGTCCGACGGCCCCTCGCCGTGCGCTCCAGCTCCCTATCCGAAGACTCACTCAACCAGCCTTTCGCCGGCGTCTTCGACACCTACCTCGTCCCAAACAACGCACCGACAAGCGACGAGAACGCACTCGCCGTGGCGCAAGCCATCAAGATGGTCTTCGCCTCAATATACTCCCCGACGAGCAGGGCCTACTTCCAAAGCGCAAAGGTCAATATCGAGAAGGAGCAAATGGCCGTCGTCATACAGGTCCTCGTCGGCAACGACTACGACGGCTTCTACTACCCACACGTCAGCGGAACGGCCCAAAGCTTCAACTACTACCCCGTGGCCCACATGCTGCCCGAGGAGGGCTTCGCCGTGGCGGGCTTCGGCCTCGGCTATTACGTCGTCGGCGGGAGCAAGGCCTTCCGCTTTTCACCAGTCTGGCCCGCCGTCGACACGGTCTCTGTCCAAGACATGGTGCGAAACACACAGGTCGATTTCCTCGCCGTCGACCTCCATCGCAAAGAGCTCGACTACGTCCACGACGGCGAGAAGGCGCCCCTACAGACTCTCGACATCCTCGACGCCGAGAAGCACGGCACACTGCGACACTGCGCCTCGGTCTACAACCCGCAAAACGACACCATCGAGCCCGGCCTTCGAGCCTTCGGGCCGCGAGTGGTCAACTTCGCCGACATCCTCAAATACGACTACATCCCACTCCCGAGGCTGCTCTCCGTAGTCCTCGGCGCGGCCAAAGACGCGTTCGGGACGCCCGTCGAGATCGAGTGGGCAGTCGACCTCGAGGAGGACGACAAGGGGCTGCCATCGTTCTACCTGCTGCAAATGAAGCCCATCATCACGGACCTCCGAGGCGACAGTGTCGAGATTCAAGCTCCGGCCTCGCGCCACGACGCTCTGCTCTACACCACGCAGAGCCTCGGCAACGGCAGGGTGGACGACATAACCGACATCATATTTGCCGACCCCGACAAGTTCGACAAGATGCAAACCGAGCAGATGGCACGTGAGATTGGCTTCCTCAACCAGCTCATGATGGACGAGAACCGGCGCTACATCCTCATTGGCCCGGGGCGTTGGGGGACGCGCGACCGCTTCATCGGCATCCCCGTCCAGTGGTCCGAAATCTCCAACGCCAAACTAATTGTCGAGATGAGCCTGCCGGGCTTCCCGCTCGATTCGTCGCTCGGCTCACATTTCTTCCACAACGTCACCTCGATGAACATCGGCTACCTCTCCGTACAAGACGGAAGCCCTACCGATTTCATCAATTGGGACCTTCTGCGAAGCCTACCCGAGGTGCAATCCACTGGTTTCTTCCGCCACGTCCGCTCGCCGCGCCCCCTCGACGTCCGCATGAACGGCAAGAAGCGCGTAGCCATCGTCTCCCCGACGCCCGAAGCCGCCGACGAGCTGCCCTAAAACCCGTTGGCGAGCAGGAACCGTTCGGCGTCCAGCGCCGCGCGGCACCCCGAGGCGGCAGCCGTCACGGCCTGGCGGTATGTCGGGTCGCAAACGTCGCCGGCGGCGAATACGCCATCGATATTGGTCTGCTGCCCGCGACCCCCGACGCGGATGTAGCCCTGCTCGTCGGTCTCCAATTGGGGGAATGCCAGCGTGTTGGGCGTATGACCGATGGCAAGGAAGAAACCCGAGATGCTTATGTTCTCCATTCCCCCCGTGGCCTTGTTGCGCAAGACTGCCCCCTCGACTTTCCCATCGCCAACGAGGCCTACGGTCTCACGCCCATAGAGTATCTCTACGTTCGGGGCGGCGGCCAGCCTGTCCCGCATGACTTGCGAGGCGCGCAAGACGTCGCGCCTGGCAATCATGTAGACCTTCCGGGCCAGCCCCGCAAGGTAGAGGGCCTCTTCGGCTGCCGTGTCGCCGCCGCCCACCACGGCAACGTCTTTGCCGCGGAAGAAGAAGCCGTCGCACGTGGCGCACGCCGAGACGCCAGCCCCGGCGTATTTCTGCTCGTCGGCCAGGCCGAGGTATTTGGCCGAAGCTCCCGTGGCGACGATCAGGCTCTCGGCCCGGATTTCGCTCCCGTCGTCGAGGGTCACTCTGAAGGGGCGGCTGCTCAGGTCCGACGACACGACCTCTCCCGAGAGCATCTCGGTCCCGAGCCGCAAGGCCTGATCCCTCATGTCCTGCATTAGCTCGAAGCCCATCCGGCCGTTCGGGAAGCCGGGGAAGTTCTCAATCTCCGTGGTCTGGGTCAATTGACCTCCTTGCAGCAGGCCGTCAATCAAGACGGGGCGCCTGCCTGCGCGTGCGGCGTAGATGGCCGCCGTGTAGCCTGCAGGGCCCGACCCGACAATGAGGATTTGCGCGTTTGTGTTTGTCATAGTCTCTACGTTTTTTTTGTGGTTATTGCACAGCTATGGGTTTTCTTCTTCTGGTTCTTGTCCCTCCTCTTCGTTTTCGTCGTTTCTGACGACCACGAATACTTTCTCGTCGGTCGTCGACGCCCCGACAATACCAAGCCCGCCGCTGACGTTGCTGTGGACGGTGCTGAAGCTGAAGATGGGCAGTAGCGTGGAGTTGGCGGCTTGGTCGGTCGTCTGGAGGTAGGTGAAGTAGTCGTAGGTGATGTGCATCAGGCGCATGACCAGCCCGACGCTGTCGGCCGACCAGACTATTGGGTCAATGTCGCCCACTTGTGTCGAGATGTTCAGTGGCGACAACCCGTTCGGGAGTCTCGCGAGGCGAGTGTCGTCAAACAGGCCCGCGGCCTCGTAGTCGGACCACATCGTCGTGCCTGCCGAGCTGAACGCCGCGCTCAAGAAGCGGCAACGAAGGGCGACGTCGGTGGCCTGACCACCTTTCCACGACCTGGCCCTAAGCTCCAGGCGGTAGTAGTCTTTGCTTTGTTTGTCGTCTTTGAGGTATGTCGTTATGAGCAGGGAGTTCCCGTTGTTGATTAGAGCCGTGTCGATACGCTCGATGGGCGTGTGTTCCATGACTTCCGCGCTGCCCGTCAGAGCGTCATCCAGGTCGGCCGATTGCGCCATTATGGTCAACTCACTGCCCTCCGGGAGGCCCAAGTCGTTGAATCTGACGCGCGTGACCCCCTCCGTCAGGTAGGCGAATTGGGCAATTGTGCCGTTGACGAGCACGGAGACCATGGTGTTGTTGAGGACGGTATATTTTGCCGTGTCCGAATACGACGCGCTGCCGTAGACGTTCACCTCGATGTCCTGGCCAGGCTCATACACGCAGTAGAGGACCCCAACGTGGCGGTTGTCGTCGGTGTCGAAGCCCGATATGTCGCTCTCGCAAGACTGCATCGCCGCCACGGCGGCTGTCGTCAGAAGTGTATGGAGTATTTCACGTAGGGGCATGGGAACGCGATAAGTGAGAATTGCTTAAGGCTGAATGTCGGGCTCTCCGAGTCACCCTCGGGCTTCCAGTAGATGAACATGGGGTTCTTACGGCCGTAGGCGTTGTAGAGGCCGAAGCTCAGGGTGCTGCCGGCGCGCAAGTCGCCGAAGTTCATGTTACAACCCACGTTGAGCTGATGGCTCGAGGGCATCCTCATGGCGTTGCGCTCTGCCGGCACGGCATACGTGGCGTCCGACCCGGGGAGGCTGTAATGCTGCGTCGGAAGCGAGAATGGCATGCCCGTGCCGTAGCCCCACGAGGCAGCCACCTCGGCGCGAGGAGTGATTTTGACCGACGCGAATACCTGTACGGAGTGGAGCCGGTCGTTGTCCGATGGCGTGTAGCGGCCGTCGTTGATGCCGTCGTAGCGGCTGCGCGCCCTGCTCAGCGAGTAGCCCACCCACCCGCTGACGCGCCCTCTGCGCCGGTGAAGGAACAGCTCTACGCCGCTCGAGTAGCCTTCGCCCGACGTGTAGACCTCGTCCCAGTCCCTCACTCCCTGGACGACTGCCGCGGTCTGGTTTTTATACGTCGCCAAGTCTGTCATCCTTTTCATGTAGGCCTCCACGACGAGAGAGATGTCGGCCTTCAGCTTCCATTCCGAGGCCACCGACACTTGCCACGCCTTCTGCGCGTCGGTCCCCTTGGGTATCGGCAGCCAGATGTCGGCGGGAGTGGCCACGTTCATCACCTTCACCTGGTACGTGTTTTGCGAGGTCAGCGAGCAGCCTATCTTTAGCCTCGTCCGCTCGTTGATTCTCCATCCCGCCAGGAGGCGGGGCTCCACGAGCAGGGGGTCGCTGTTCCGGCTGCGGCCGTCGATTGTGAAGTGCAGCCCCGCCATGAGCCACAGGGGGCCGCGCCGCCAGCTCTCTTCGTAGTACGTGTGGAACTCATTTCGGTTTAGTTCCTCGCTCTTCTGCAGCTGGGCGTCGTCGCCCGCAGTCGTCGAGTAGGTCCGGACCACCGGGCGGTACTCTTTGAGGGCAAACCAACCGCCGACGCGTATCTTACCCAAGGCCGCCGCCGACGGGTAGATGCTCACGTCGGCGCGGAAGCCGTAGTCGTAGATGCTGTTGGAGTAACGGTTGCCAAAGTAGCCCCTCGCGCCCTCCGACCCCACGCCATACCTCTGCGTACGGCTCGACGAGTATTGCGAGAACCATAATGTCGTGTTGGTGAACACTTTAGAGCCGAAGGCGTGGCTCCATCGCAATGAGCTCAGTATCGTCCCCCAGGCGCTCTGGGTCTCGTCGCTCGTCGTCAGCAGGCGTTCGTCGTCGTCGCCGTAGTTGAGTCGGATGTCGTTGAGGTTCGAGTCGTCAGAGAGGCGGTCGCGCCCGAAGAAGAGGCTCAGACGCAGCCGCCCGCGGTCCGACACCCGCCAGTTGAATTTGCTGTGGAAGTCGTAGAAAAGGTACGTGTAGCGGTTGTTGCTTTTCTGCATGGGGTAGAGCAGCACGTCGAAGTAGGACCTCCGAGCCGAGAATAGGAAGCTCGACCGGTCGCGCTTCATGGGTCCTTGCGCCAAGAGGGTCGACGCCACGAGGCTCACGTTGGCGCAGCCCTCGAAGCGGCTCATGTCGCCGTCGATGGTCTTGATGTCCAAGACGCTCGACATCCGGCCGCCATACCTCGCCGGGAATCCGCTTTTGAGCAATGTCGATTTGCTCACCGCCTCCGAATTGAAGACCGAGAACAGGCCCAGCATGTGGTTGGCGTTGTAGAGGGGGGCGTCGTCCAGATACACCATGTTCTGGTCCTGGCTTCCGCCCCGTACGCTCATGCCGCCAAATCCCTCGCTGCCGCTCTGGACGCCAGGAGTCTGTTGCAGAGCGTGAGTGACATCCGATTCGCCCAGGAGTGTCGGCATCGACTTGATTTGCTCCATCGGCAGCGAGACGTAGCCCGTGCTGCCCATCTCGCCCTCGGGCTCCGCGGTGGCCCTGACGTCGACCGTGGGGAGCATAATGTGGGGCGTGAGGCGGAGCTCGAGCATGGTGTCGCGGCTCATGATTATCTCTTTTGCCGCGGCGACGTAGCCTACGTACGATGCCCTCACGGGCACTCGACCCGTCGGGACGCTGAGGCTGAAGAATCCGTACTCGTTGGTCGAGGTGACCCGCCCCAACGCGGTGTCGGCAACGTAGGCCCCGATCAGGGCCTCGCCCGTCAGGGCGTCGCGGCAGAAGCCGCTCACCGTGCGGGTCCTTACGCTGTCGGCCGCCACGACGATTTTGTCGTCATGGCACACGTAGCGGACGTTGTAGCGGCCGAATATGGCATCGAGGCACTCCCCGACGCTATGCCTGCCCGCCCGGACGCGGACTTCGCCACGGGGCAAGACGCGCGTCGAGTAGGCGACCCTCCCGCCCGTCGCGCGGCCAATGATGCTTATGAGCGAGTCCGCACGTCCGGCAAACGATGTCTTTAGGGTCACGTGGCGCGAGAGTATCGACGATGGCGTCTCATGCTTTTGGGCCGGCGCGTCGAGGGGGGCGAATAGGGGGAGGGCGAGGGACATGGCGACAACCACGAGCAGGCGAAGGCGCCACGTCCGGTGCCTTCCGAATACGTCACCATGTATATTTGTCATTTGTTGTCTCTGTCCGGCTCCACGTTCGAAGTTAAATTTAGTCAGTTCTTGCCGGATAATCATTGCGCGGAGGCAGATTTTTGCCCATGCGCGAGCGCCAAGGTGCAGATTCGCCCCCCTCTGCCAATCCCTATTACCCATGCAAATGACATTTAAGAATTTTTCATAATTAGGGGGTATTTTAATGTCATTGAACAAAATTTATCACGCTACATTATGATTGACTACACCAAACTTCTATCCATTGCCCAGAAGCTGGGCGTCCAGTCCGACATCGCCGAAGCCACGAAACTGGCGGCGCGCGCTGAGAATAAGAATGTCCCGCTGGTTCTCCCTCTCGTTGGCGAATTCAGCGCCGGCAAGACTACGCTGGTCAATGCCCTAATCGACAGCAAGGTCCTTATCATATGGATGACCAAGAGAATTACAGACTTCAAAGCCTGAACGACAATACTCTTCAGGCTACGAACGGCGAACTCACCAATGCGAAGATTCAAGAGCTCGACGAGGAGGATAGCCGCGTAGAGAGCGAGATTGCCGACCTTCAAGGGCAAATCCGTGAGTTGTGTAATCAGCATTCCGAACTGCCACAACCCCAGACGGTTTTTGAGATTGCAAAGGAGGTCGCCGTAGAGTATATGAGCGTCAAGGACCTCTCGCCTACCGATTTGGGCAAGGCTTTGGTCAAGACCCTTAAACATGGTGCCGCGAGGGCGACTGTCGTCACCGCCATTGTCGAAATCGGCGGAATGCTTGTCAAAAAGCTCATCAACCGCGGAGAGCTCCTTAAAAAACGTGAGTCGCTCAGCCTACAGATGGTGAAGGAAGGCAACGAGGTTCTCGCCAAACAAGGCAGGCGCATCGAGATTGCGAAAGAGAGGCTCGGCGAGATGGCCGGCGAATTCGCCTCACGCCACGAGGCTCGCCAGCAGGCCTACGATAACATGGTCAAAAACGCCAGCGAGGAGAGCCAAAGGCAGTGGGATGCAATCAACGAGGCGACATCCGCCAACTATGATAACCTTCTTGACGATTTAAGCAAAATATAGGTATGGGAAATATTTCACGACGATTCGATTCGGCTAAACGTGATCTGGAGCGGATGGCAAATTCGGAGCCTGTTGACGTGCAACTCTATGGCGTAAGTGAGTCAGGTGGCCTCTTTGGCTTGTTTGACCATAAAGTGACTGGCGAGGAGTTGAATGATGTCATCAGATATTTGCAAGACGGTTTCGGCCAGATTAATGAGAATATCCGTCAGATTTACAATACTTTCTCCCCAGCGCGTCCCAATTACCGAACTGTAGAATTTTTCGGAGGGGTCTTCGGCCCCTCCGAGTTTTTTATCACTCAATCTCCACAGGCCTGTCCCAACGGCAGCGGACATACCACGTCCCGCGCTGGCTCGCCCTGTCGTAGACCACCGACCACAGCGTGAAGCCGTCGTACGACGCCTCGCGGGCAGCCTCGAGAGCGCTCGCCGAGTCGGTGGGCCTGAGGCCGCCCAAGCGTTCCATCAGGCTGCGCGACTCGCCTGTCGTCGGGCTCTCACGCTTCTCCCACAGGCAGTGGTTCGTGACGACGGGCGCAGGGCTGACGTGCATCTCGCCGCCCTTCCACTCCACCACCACCGACCGCTCGGCGTCGGCAACCGCTATGTGGTGCGCCTGGCCTATCGACGGGTGGATGTCATACTCCCGCAGCAGCCCTACGGCCTCATCCACCGAGGCCGCGTAGTCGAGAATGAGCCGGATTGCGCCCACAATGGTCAAGTCCGGCTTCTCCGTATCCACGGCCGCCGTGTCGCCCGCCAGCTCAATCAGGTCCGCTACGCAAAGGCCTTTTTCGTTCATGCCGTTGAGAGGGACGTAGGCGGCCGCCAAGGCCACGAAGCCATCCATCCCCGACACGGGACGCCAACCGGGCTCAAAGCACAGAAACAGAAATAATCCATCCTATAGCCCTTCTCCCTCGGCAAGGATATGCCACACAAGATTCCCCCACACACAAAAAAAAGGCGCCCCCCGTCCAACGGGGGGCGCCTTTCAAACAAATCACCATGTATATCTGTCATCCGGGGTCTCCGACCGGCTTCACGTTTGAAGCGGCGTTTTAGTCAGAAACCGTCAGATAACCATTGCGCAGGGTAAGCTTTTTGTCGAAGTGCATATTGAGTTCCTCGACCACGCTTTCGAGTGTCTGGTCCTTGAACGACGTGGTTATCAGGACGCTGTCGTCGGCGCACGCCATGACCACGCCCTTCAGCTCGCCATGGTAGCAAGTCTTCAGCTCCTCGAGCACTTGCCCCAACGACGCCGAGCGGAACGTCATCTCGCGGGTCCCGATCTCGATCTTCTCCGTCGCCGTCGTCATCTTGACGAGCTTGCCGTCCGATAGCGACGCCTCCTCGCCAGCCAGCAGGCTCACGCTCTCGCCTTCCGCCGTTACCGACACGTGGCCTTGGCGTACACGCGTGCGCACGCGCGCCTCGCCCGGCCAATGCTCCACCGAGAACGTCGTCCCGAGCACCCTCACCTCGGCCTCGCCGGCCTCGACTGTGAAGGGGCGGGCCTCGTCGCGGCTCACCATGAAGAGGCCTATGCCCTCAATCCGCGCCTTGCGGGCCTCGTCGCCATTGGAGAAGGCCAGACGGCTGCCCTCGCCAAGCACGACCGTCGAGCCGTCGGGCAGGGCGAACGTGTCGGCCGCCGACGTCGAGGCCAGCATGAGGGTGTCGGCCGCCGCGCCGCGCTGTGTGAAGAACAGGGCGGCAAAGGCTATCGGGATCACGACGGCCGCGGCTCTCAGGGCCGTCCGCCAGGCGGGCTTGGGCTTGCCGATTCCTGCTTTGGCGCTGACGCACTCCCACGCGCGGCAGCGTCGCTCCTCGACTCTGAGGGCTTGGCGCATGGCTGCGGCGTCCGAAAGGAGAGTGTCGAGCCGCTTGTCGTCTATGCCTTTAGTGCTTTTCATTGTCTTTTATCCTTTTAGTGGAAGTTGACCACGTTGAAGATGTTGACAGCCTGGGTGTCCGGCTCCTCTTGCCCGTTCATTGCGGCTTCGGCTTCAGGCGCTTGCGCCTCCGTCAGCTCCGGACGGCGGCTCTCCTCAACGCCGAGCATCTCGGCGAACAATTCAAATATGAACTCCATGGCTTTTAATATCTTGGTTTGGACGGGGGCGCGCGTTCAGGTGCGTTTCCGCCCACTATTATTCCTTTTTATATAAGGACAATTCATTTGGCGTCTACACGTATCGCCCCGAGCGTTTTTCTTCATCTTTTTTTAATGCCAGAGTAGCCTCCCTGTCAAAATGGGTGGGTGTATGACATAAGAAAGGCGCCAAGCTGCCTCGTGGGCGGGCTTGACGCCTTTTGTGCTTATTTTGAATCGCCTTACGGTCTATTTGCCGTCTTTCTTAGGCACGGCGGGCGTGGCTATCGATTGGCGCATCTGGGTGTCGGCCTCCACGTTCTTGTAGCGGATGTAGTCCATGACGCCCATGTTGCCGTTGCGGAAAGCCTCGGCCATAGCCTTTGGCACTTCGGCCTCGGCCTCGATGACGCGCGCGCGGGCTTCTTGGGCCTTGGCCTTCATCTCCTGCTCAAGGGCCACTGCCATCGCGCGGCGCTCCTCGGCTTTCGCCTGGGCGATGTTCTTGTCGGCGTTCGCCTGGTCCATCTGGAGGGCGGCGCCTATGTTCTTGCCGACGTCGATGTCCGCAATGTCGATAGACAGGATCTCGAAGGCGGTGCCCGAGTCCAGACCTTTCGAAAGCACCACTTTGGAGATGCTGTCGGGGTTCTCGAGCACGCGCTCGTGGCTCTCCGATGAGCCGATTGACGACACGATGCCCTCGCCGACGCGGGCAAGGACCGTCTCCTCGCCAGCGCCGCCGACGAGTTGGCGGATGTTGGCGCGGACTGTGACGCGGGCTTTGGCTATCAGCTGGATGCCGTTCTTGGCCACTGCCGTGACGGGCGGGGTGTCTATGACGCGGGGGTTGACCGACATCTGGACGGCCTCGAAGACGTCGCGGCCCGCAAGGTCGATGGCCGTGGCCATCTGGAACGACAACTGGATGTTGGCCTTGTTGGCCGAGACGAGGGCGTGGACCACCTTCTGGACGTGGCCGCCGGCAAGGTAGTGGGCCTCAAGCTCGTCGCGGCGGATGTCCTGGAGGCCAGCCTTGTGAGCCTCGATAAGGGCCTGGACTATCGTCGAGGGCGGGACCTTGCGGATGCGCATCAGGAAGAGCTGGACGAGCGAGATGTGAACGCCAGAGACGAGTGCCGAAAACCACAGGAGGATTGGCACGTAGTAGAGGAATATCGCCAGGGCGATAATCGCGACCACAATAATCGCTAATGGGAGTACCATTGGGAATGACGTTATTAGGTTTAGAAACTCAGTGAATGATATGCTGATGGACCCTTAGGCGCGAGGCTCGTCGGGAGGGCGCTCCGCCTACTTTTTCTCGCCCGGCTTGGCCAAGACGGCTAGCTCAAGCTCGTCGAGCTGCTTCTGGTCGAGGGCCGAGGGGGCGTCTAGCATGACGTCGCGGCCGGCGTTGTTTTTCGGGAAAGCGATGCAGTCGCGGATTGAGTCGAGGCCCGCAAAAAGGCTCACGAGGCGGTCCAGGCCGAAGGCGAGGCCTCCGTGGGGGGGCGCGCCAAACTTGAATGCGTTCATCAGGAAGCCGAACTGCTGCTGCGCCTTCTCGGGCGTGAAGCCAAGAATCTTGAAAATCTTCGATTGCAGGGCTGCGTCGTGGATACGTATCGAGCCGCCGCCAACCTCCACGCCGTTGATTACCATGTCGTAGGCGTTGGCGCGTACCGACGCGGGGTCGGTGTCGAGGAGGGCGTAGTCTTCGGGTTTGGGGCTCGTGAACGGGTGGTGCATGGCCATGAGGCGGCCCTCTTCGTCGCTCCATTCATACATCGGGAAGTCGACGACCCACAGGCAGGCGAAGTCGTCTTTGCTGCGCAGCCCGAGCTGGTTGCCCATTTCGAGGCGTAGCTCGCAAAGCTGCTT
>JAFPDB010000118.1 GCA_017390085.1 Bacteroidales bacterium
ATGCTTGCCTATTGGGTGGCCCAGTTCCTTGGGGCCTCTCTCGCCGCCGCAGCCCTCTACGCCATCGGCTCCTCTATCGACGGATGGACGGCAGGCGTCTTTGCCGCCAACGGCTACGGTGCCGATTTCGCCGCTGCGGCCGGGGCAGGCTACCAGACGGTTGGCGTCTTAGGGGCGTTCCTTGCCGAGACGCTCCTGACGTTCGTCTTCCTCATCGTCATCCTTGGAGCCACCGACGAGCGCGGGGCCGGCAAGTTCGCGGGTCTCGCCATAGGTCTTTGCCTGACGCTCATCCACCTCATCTCCATTCCCCTGACCAACACAAGTGTCAACCCCGCGCGTTCATTTAGCCAATGCCTCTTCGCCAACGCCGAGGGATGGTCAGCCTGGGGCGACCTCTGGCTCTTCATCGTAGCGCCGCTGCTTGGTGCAGCCCTCGCCGCACTCGCCTACAAGGCTTTCCAATCAAAATAAAAAAATAGCGCACAAAATAATTTCCCCCGCACGACACAGCGCTCGCATTGCCAGTGTCGTGCGGGGGAAACTGCGTCATACGGTTTCCGGCTCGGTCTTCATATCGTCATGTTAGAGAGCAGCATATCCTCTCCGCAACAAAAGAAAAGCCATCTAAAGTTGGATGCAAAACCACCATCACGACAACGACGTAGCACTCACCTCATGCAAGCGTCGTAATCAAGGTTGGTAAACGCAAACAAGAAATCCCCCCTCCGCAAGCCAGTTAATAGTCGCGCGGAGGGGGGCTTCTTGCTAAAGGCTTACTCCACAGTCGTTTGGAGAGAGAGAACGTCGCGGCTGTTAGAGCCTATCATGAACGTGAACTCGCCAGGCTCAAAGACCATGTTGCCCTCGGCATCGTAAAACGAGAGCAACTCGCGCGACACCGGGAACGACACCTCGCGAGACTCGCCCGGGGCGAGCGTCAGGCGCTCAAAACCCTTCAGCTCCTTCACGGGGCGAGCTATCGAGGCGGCCATGTCGTGAATGTAGAACTGGGCGACATCGGTACACGCGCGTGAGCCGGTATTCTTGACCGTCGCGCTGACGGTCAGCAGGGTGGGGGAGTTGGGCGTCGTCGTGACCTTGATGTCCGAATAGGCGAACGACGTGTACGTCAGGCCGAAACCGAAGGGGAAAAGCGGCTCATTGCGCACGTCGATGTAGTTGCTGGAGTACTTAATATATTGCGTGGACCCCTCGTCTACTGGACGACCCGTGTTGAGATGGTTGTAGTAGACCGGGATCTGGCCCACCGACTGGGGTATGGTCATCGTGAGGTGGCCCGACGGCGCGACATCGCCAAAAATCACGTCGCAAATGGCATCTGCCGTCTCCGAGCCTCCAAACCACACGTTCATAAGGGCGTCAACGTTCTCCACTTCCCAGTTCATGATGGTGGGGCGGCCCGAGAAATTGAGAAGGACCACTGGTTTGCCCAATGCCACGATCTCTTTCAGAAGCTCTAATTGTGGCGCGGGCATCGCGAGGTCGGAGCGCGAGGAGCTTTCGCCACTCATCTCGGCCATCTCGCCCATGGCGCAGACGACAACATCCGCCTGCTTGGCAATCTTCAGGGCTTCGTTTTTAGCCTTGGCGTCGTCGACGCGGTCGATAGGGCGGCCAAACGACGCCCATTGTTGGGTCGCGGCGTCGGCGTAGATGTTCGAGCCTTGCGCGTAGAGCAGTTGGGCTTTGCCCTCCAGAGCGCGAGCCATGGATTCGCGGAGCGTGGAGTAGAGTTCGGGAGTGTCGCCTGTCGACCAGCAGCCCACCATGTTGGAGCGGTTGTCGGCAAGCGGGCCTATGAGGGCGATTGTGCCACTTTTCTTCAAGGGCAGGACGTCGCCTTGGTTCTTGAGCAGCACGAACGACTCGGCGGCCAAGGAGCGGGCGGCCTGGCGGTGAGCGTCGGTGTAGAGGTCGGTCTTGAGCCTCTCGGGTTGGCAGAAACGGTACGGGTTGTCGAATAGGCCGAGTTTATACTTGGCCTCGAGGACGCGCCGGCAAGCGCGGTCGATGTCGGCCATGCTTATGCGCCCGGCTTCGAGAAGCGACTTGAGGTTGTTGATGAAGGCGTCGGAACACATATCCATGTCCGTGCCTGCCTTCAGCGCGCGTTCGGATGTCGCGGCTATGTCGCCAATGCCATGGACCACGGCCTCGCGTATCGAGCCGTAGTCGGTCACCAGAAATCCGTCGTAGCCCCATTTGTCGCGCAAGATGGTCGTCAAGAGCCATTCGTTGCACGTGGCGGGGACCCCGTCAATTACGTTGAACGAGGACATGAACGAGCCAGCACCAGCGTCGGCGGCCGCCTTATACGGTTGCATATACTGGTTGAACATCCTGACGCGGCTCATGTCGACGGTATTGTAGTCGCGACCGGCCTCCGATGCGCCGTAGAGGGCGAAGTGCTTGACGCAGGCCATGGCGTTTTGATCCCCATAGTCGCCCTGGTAGCCCTCGACGACGGCCTTGGCGATGGCGCACCCGAGGAACGGGTCTTCGCCAGAACCCTCGGCCACGCGCCCCCATCGCGGGTCGACGCTTATGTCCACCATTGGGCTGTACACCCAGTTTATACCTTGAGCCGTGGCCTCCTTGGCCGAGATTCGCGCGGCTTGCCCGATGGCTTCTATGTCCCACGAGCACGACTGAGCGAGCGGGATCGGGAAGACCGTCTGGTTGCCGTGTATGACGTCTTGACCGATCAGTAGGGGGATGCCGAGGCGAGTCTTCTCGACGGCGGCTTTTTGGAGGGCGAGCACTTTGTCCTGCCCCTTGACGTTGAGAATCGCCCCGAGCTTGCCCTCCGATGCCAACTGCATGAGGGGGCTGTTCATGACCGCGCCCGTCGTGATGTCGCCTCCGGGCAAGAGGTTGAGCTGGCCGATTTTCTCCTCGACGGTCATCTTGCCCATGAGGTCGCCCACGAAGGTGTCCATGGGGGTCTTATCCGCGCAGGATGTCATGGCGGCAATGAGGGCGGCGAGGGCTGATAGCTTCTTCATACCTGATGTTTCATTGTGTTTGCGTTGTCGGAACTTGATTCTTAAAAATAGCTAAATTCCCTGACTTGGCGCTTCATTTCCAATCGAAAGCCACTTTGGCGCGGATGTCGGTGGCTGAGGCACCGATCAGGGCCTCAAATTGGCCGGGTTCGACAACCCACTCCTGTTTTGCGTCGTCGAAGAAGCTGAGCATCGACGGCTCGATGGCGAAGACGACTTCTGCCGATTCGCCGGGCTGAAGCCACACTTTCTTGAAGGCCTTGAGCTCCTTGACGGGGCGCGGGAGCGACGACTTGACGTCGCGGATGTAGAGCTGTACGGTCTCGGCGCCGGGGCGCTGGCCCGTGTTGCGGACGGTCAGGCAGATGTCGCCATTGGCCGCGCGGCGGGCTTTGCCATACTCGAACGTCGTGTAGCTGAGCCCGTGGCCGAAGGCGAAGAGGGGTTTGAGTTTCTGCTTGTCGGCCCAGCGGTAGCCGACGAATATGTCCTCCTTATACTCCTCGTCGATAATCTTCTTGTCGTCGCGCCATGTGCCGGGATAGGCGTTGAGGGCGTGTGGGGCGTATTGGTCGAGGCTGCTCATCCACGAGAACGGCAGCCTGCCCGACGGGTTGGCGTCGCCGACGAGCACCGAGGCGAGGGCCGTGCCGGACTCCGAGCCCAGGAACCACCCTTGGACGATGGCGCCCACCTTGTCGACCCACGGCATCGCCACGGCGTTGCCCGATATGTTGACGAACACTGTCCGTTTGTTGGCTTGTGCCAGAGCCGCGACGAGGCGGTCTTGGGCGTAGGGGAGGGCGAAATCCTTGCGGTCGTGACCCTCGCAATCCTGATAGTCGCTCTTGTTGAGCCCGCCGAAGACTATGACGTAGTCGGCGGCGCGGGCCATGGAGACGGCCTCGGCAATGAGCTCGTCGGCCGAGCGCGACTCCGTGAGGTCCTGACCCGTGGTGACGCCATTGTATTCGCCGGTCACGTCGCCTACGTAGCCGCGGGCGTAGTCCACTTGCGCGATGCCTTGGAGGCGGGCGCGCAGGCCGTCGAGAGGCGATATCTCACGTTGGGCCTTGAGCGACGACGAGCCGCCGCCCACGGTCATCATCTTGACGGCGTTCTCGCCCACGACGAGCACACGGCGCGCCGACGAGAGGTCGATGGGCAGGACGTTGTCGTTCTTTAGCAGGACGATGCCCTCTTCCGCCACTTTGCGCGCCGTGGAGTAGTGGGCTTCTGAGCATAGGAAGCCAGCGGGACGGCTGCGGTCCATGGTCGTGCGGAAGAAGAGGCGCAAGACGCGGCGGACCTTGTCGTCAAGCTCGGCCGTGGAGTATTGGCCGCAGAGGATGGCTTTCTTGTAGGGCGAGGCCAGATAGTAGTTGTCGTAGGCGTTCGACGCGCCCCACGAGAGGCCGTTGGTCCAGGAGCCGAACTCCATGTCGAGGCCGTTGCGGACGGCTTCGTCGGTGTCGTGGGTGCCTCCCCAGTCGGAGACCACGACTCCGTCGAATTTCCAGTCTTGCTTCAGTATCTTGTTGAGCAGGATGTCGTTATGGCAGTTGTGCTGGTTTTTGTAGAGGTTGTACGCGCCCATGATCGCCCACGCTTTGCCCTTCTCCACCGCGGCTTTGAAGGCCGGGAGGTAGATTTCGTGCAGCGCGCGGTCGGAGACGACGACGTTCACCTGGTTGCGGTACTCCTCGTCGTTGTTGAGGGCGAAGTGTTTGACGCACGCCGCCACGCCGAGAGCCTGAAGCCCTCTGACGTAGGGGACGACCATTTCTGATGCCAGGAGCGGGTCTTCGCCCATGTATTCAAAATTCCGTCCGTTGAGGGGCGTGCGGTAGATGTTCACGCCCGGTCCCAACATCATGTCTTTGCCCCTATACAGGGCCTCTTCGGCCAGAGCGGTGCCGTAGAGGCTGGCCAGATCGGGGTTCCACGTGGCGGCCAGGCACGTGAGGGCGGGGAATGCTACGCACGAGTCGTTGGTCTGGCCAGCTTGCTCCCACTCGTCCCACAAGACGTCGGGTCTTACGCCATGGGGGCCGTCGTCGGTCCAGAAGTCGGGCAGGCCAAGCCGTGGGACACCTGCCGATGAGAATTTGCTCTGGGCGTGAATGACCCTGATTTTCTCGTCGAGAGTCATCCGGCTGAGCGCGTCTTCGACCCTTGTCTCGATCTCTTTCGAGGGGTCGAGGTATGGCGGGATGGTTGTTTGGGCGGGCGAAGCCGTGGAGTAGGCTATGGCGAGCGCTATGGCAATTTTTGATGCGTTCATAGATGTTTCTGATTTGGGAGGGTGTTGGCAAAAGGGGGGGGGGCCGGGAGGGTCTTATTTTTGGAATACCCTGACGTATTCCACTTCCATGACGCAGGGCAGCGCGCTTTCGTCGACTCCGTTCATGCCGCCCCACGTGCCGCCCCATGCGAGGTTGAGGATGACGTAGAAAGGTGTGTTGTACGGCCAGTTGACCTTGCCGGAGCCGTCGTTCTCGTAGTAGAGCAGCTTCTCGCCGTCGACGTAGGACTGTATGTAGTCCGGGGTCCACTCGAGGGCGTAGACGTGGAAGTCGTCTTCCGCCCCCTCGAGGAACCGTTCGGCCGTCACTTGGGTGTTGTTGGCGTGGTAGTGGCCTTTGGCGTGGAGGCTGGAGGAGACGTAGTTAGGGTTTGTCCCGACCTCCTCCATTATATCAATTTCGCCGTCGTCGGGCCATGCCGTGAAGTTGACGGGCATCATCCAGAAGGCGGGCCACGTGCCGCGCCCTTTGGGCAGTTTTATTTTCGCCTCGAAGTAGCCGTAGGTCCATCCCGTGCGGACGTTGGCGTAGAGGCGCGCCGAGTAGATTTTGCCGTTCTCCTTGAAGCACTTGATGCGCAATTTGCCGTCTTTGAGGTCGGCCACTTTCGTGCCGTCGGGGGTCTTCTCCCTGACGTAGGTTTGCAGCTCGTTGTTTACCCATCCGGGGTTCGCCTCCTGGTATGTCCACTTGCCGGGGTCGGGAGACGTGCCAGAGTCGAATTCGTCGTTCCAGGAGAGCGAGTAGCCCGGCAGGGGGCATGAGATGGCGTCGGGGTCGGGAATGCCGTCGCCGCCGGCCTGAGCGACCTTGATGTATTCGCGGGCTGAGCCTGCCATTATGGTGACTTGGCCCTCGCGAGGGGCGAACTGGTCGTTTTTCTTGACGGTTATCGTGATTGTGGCGTTCTGGAGGGTCGAGTTGGCGGGCGTCACGACAATCCACGAGTCGCTTGGTTTGGCGGCCCATTCGTGGTTGGTCTGGAGCGCGACTGTGAAGTCGCCACCTTGGCCCTGGCTGTTGATGGTTGTCTTGTCTACGGTCACGTAGTTGCTGCTTGCTGCCGCCTTACTGCCATCGTCTTCCCCACAAGCTGTGAGGAAGACGTAGGCAAGTAGGCAGAGCGTGAGAGAGATTCTCTTGCTCATTTTTGTTTTGTGATTATTCTTTGATCAGGATGATGTCGCTTATCTTGACGTTGGTACCGCTGGGCGTTCCGCCGAAATCGAAGAAGAGCGAGAGGGCGGCTGCGTCGCCAATGGGGAGTCGGGCACCTGTGACCTTATAGACGAAGGCCTTGTCGGCTGTTATCTCGTGGCGGTCGGCAAAGAAGTAGTTGTCGTCGTCGGCGTCGTCGGTGAGCTTGATTGTAAGGCCGGGGACGTCGTTGTCCGCCAAGATTGTGCAGGAGAAGGTGTAGGAGTCGGTCATCGAGGCGGAGAGGCTGGTCTTGATGGGGAACTGGCCTTGCCATTGTTGCGAGCCGAGCCCGTCGGGGAGGGTGACGTTCCACGCGTTGCCGTCTTGCGACCATTGGGGGTTGTCAATCTGCGCCCAATCGTTGTTGGCGAACCATGGCGCGATTTCAAGGAAAGCGTCGCCCGAGTCGACAGACTTCCAGAGGTTGCGCTCGTCGGCGTAGGAGAGAGCTTCCTCGAAGTATATGTTGCTGATTTTGACCACCGTGCCGCTGGGCGTTCCGCCGAAGTCGAAGAAGAGCGAGAGGGCTGCCGCGTCGGCCAGCGGGAGTGAGACGTTCTCGGCCTTGTAGACGTAGGCCTTGTTGGCTGTTATCTCGTGGCGGTCGGCAAAGAAGTGGTTGTCGTCGTCGGCGTCGTCGGTGAGTTTGATTGTTATGCCGGAGGCGTCGTTGTCGGACTCGACAACGCAATAGAAGTTGTATTTCTTGCTCATCGACGCGGGGAGGGTGGTCTTGATGGGGAACTGGCCTTGCCATTGCTGCGAGCCGAGCCCGTCGGGGAGGGTGACGTTCCACGCGTTGCCGTCTTGCGACCATTGGGGGTTGTCAATCTGCGCCCAATCGTTGTTGGCGAACCATGGGGCGATTTCAAGGAAAGCGTCGCCCTGGTCGACGGATTTCCAGAGGTTGGCGGCGTCGTCGTAGTTCCAGTCCATAGAGGCCTGGGGGTTGTCGTCGGGGTCGGGCATTCCGGTGTCCTCACGGCTCGTCAGGACGAGGCGCCATGCTATGCTTCCCTCGTCGTAGACAAGGGCGAGGCGGGTGTTGGTCAGCGTCTCGATGCGGCAGTAGGGGTTGGCCAGGAAGGCGTCGTTGGGGATGTAGGGGAGCAGGGTGTTGGCCGGGAGCTGGAGGTAGAGGCACTCCTCGCCCTCAAATTGGCCGGAGATGAGGTTGAACGTTGTCTTCTGCTCGCTGACGGGGGCCATGAAGTCGTTGCCGTCGTTGGTGTTGGACTCGGCAAAGGCCGAGCAACCCGTGTTGACGAAGACCGTGCCGCCCTCGCCGGGGTTGTAGACGTAGGTGCCGCCCGTGGCGGGGTCGTCCTCCGAGTGGGCGAACGATACGCGGTCGTCGTAGATGCCCCAGTCGGCCTTGTCGTTGGCGTTGGCCGTCCACCATTCGGAACCGTCGGTGCCGGTCGGGCCGCAGCCCATATGGCCTTTCTCTGCGTAGTCGACGCGCCATTGTTTGCCTGTAAGCTTGGCGAGGTAGGGCGTGAAGTCGACTTTCGTCTCGTCGAACGTGAATTGTCCGCTCAGCGAGGCTTGCGAGACGCCGTTGCGGTTGACGATCTTGACCTCTATCTCGTGGGTGCCCTTCTCCATGCTGCTGAAGGTGCCGGTGGGGAGGAAGGAGTAGGGCTTGCCGTCGAGATACCATACGGGGTAGCAGCCCGCGAAGTCGCCGTTTATGGTGAAGGTGGCGGTGTTGGTCTCTTGGTCGGTCGTGACG
>JAFPDB010000119.1 GCA_017390085.1 Bacteroidales bacterium
CGGGCCTCCATCAAGTGGGCAAATGTATATGAGATAGGGGTGTCGTTGAAGTCGCCGCATATGACGACGGGGTGGGGCGAGCAGGCCACGGCTTGCGCGAGAAGGCGCGTCTGGGCGGCGCGCTGGCAGAGGGGATTTCGCATTCGGCAATAAATCTGGCGCAATTTGCCCACACGCTCTTTGCCCATATCCAAGCCCGTCACGGCATCTATGTCTTTGCCCGACAGCATGTACGACGCCAAGTGGCAGTTGAAGATTCTCACGGTGTCGCCGTCGCCCAATGCTATGTCGGCGGCCATGAACGCCAAGGGGGGCTGACCCGTCAGGCCGAGTTCGCGCGGGGCCGTTATCTTCCTGATGGGCAGGTTTGTCAGTATTGTCAAGTCGCCATTCACGCCGTGGCTAAGGTGGTGAGAGTAGCTGTCCCACATCTTCTTGATGTCGCGCAACTCCTGCCGGCTGTTCACGACCTCCACGGGGCTCGACTCCTGAAAGCACACAATATCCGCGCCCGATGCCGACACGTTGGCGGCAATCGAGTCGGCCCGATGCTCGGGCCACGCCTCAAGCCCCGTCCCGACGAGGTTCAAGACGTTGTAGGACAATAGCTTGACGCCCTTCTTGCCCTCCGGGGCCTCTTTGCCCGACGGAGTCGGGAAGTCTATCACGCGCTTGGCTTCGCCAAACGTTAGAGCCAACGCGCATACGCCAACCAGGGTCGTCACCTTCTGGCGGCCCGCCAGCGAGGCCAACGTCGCCGCGCATAGCGCAAGCCATAGGTATGGAAAACCGAACCAGCCCATGCAGAAGATGCCGATTTCCTCGGGCGAGTAGCGGGTCGAGAGAGCCACCCCGACGGTCGCCGCCGCCAGCAGTATGTGTATCGCCCGCAAGATATGGCCCAATGCCCTGACTATCGCCATGTCGCCTATCGCTTGCTACGCTCGAAGAGGGTCTTTTTCTCAGCCTCGGTCAGGCTGTTGTACCCTCGCGAGCTGATTTTGTCCAGTATCCGGTCCAGCTCCCTGTTGCTGGCCGCCCTGTCGCGGTTGTAGTCCCAATCGGGGTTTCCGCCTCCGCGGGTCACTCTCATGCGCGACTTGTTTGCCCTGACGCGGCTGCGGACCCATTTGCGGGCCAAGATGTAGCCCGCAAGAGCGCCTCCCAGGTGCGCCAAGTTGCCGCCAACGTTCGTGAGGCCTATGACCATGATGACCGACAGACCCACGTAGACGAGGGCTATGTATTTCATCTTCACCTCGCCGAAAAACGTCACCCACACCCTGCGGTCGGGCTGCGAGACCGTGGCGGCCGTCATTAGGCTCATTATGGCGCCCGACGCCCCGAGTAGTACGCCGCCTCCGAAGATAGGGCTGAAGAGGAACGCCGCTGCGCAACCCGAAAGACCCCCGACCACGTATGCCGATATCGCCCTGCGGCTGTCGGCGTAGCACTCCATGAAGAGGCGGCCGAACCAGTAGAGGCACAGCATGTTGAATATGTAGTGGAAGAAGTCGTAATGGGCGATTATGTTGGTCGCTATGGTCCACGGGCGGCTCAAGACGTCGGGCCCGATGGGCATGCCGAATAGCAGCACGGCCCAACCCGTTGGCCGGCTTCCGCCCAAGGCGGCCAAGTCCAGCAGGCGCACGATCAGGAAGACTGCCGTGTTGATGTATATCAGCTTGATTATGATGTCGTTGCGGCGAAACGATTCGCCTATCTCGTTTGCTATGCTTGCCATTTCCGCTCTGTTAGTTCAATCGCCTCACTCCCCACATCCTCAGCAGTAGGAAGCCGAAAAGCATGCCGCCCAGATGGGCCCAGTGGGCCACGTTGTCGTAGTCTGACCCGTGGATGCCACCGAATAGCTCCAGAAGGCCGTAGACCAGCACGAACCATTTGGCTTTCATCGGAATCGGAGGGAAGAGAAGCATTATCCGCAAGTTGGGGTATATCATGCCGAAAGCCAGCAGTATGCCGAAGACCGCGCCCGACGCGCCCACTGTGACGTTGGCGTTGATGTACATGTCCTGATACTTGATCGCGAATTCCCTCGCCATGACCTCCGCGGCCATTGGGTCGCTACCCACGGTCCCGTTATATTCCTTTATGAACGTGTCCACAAGCTGTTGGCTCTCAATGGATACGATTCTTATGGTCGTCGAGAGGAATTCTTGGATGTTGGCTGTCGTGGTGTCGCTCAGCAGGGTGTCGACGGCCGCTATTATGGGCCGGAGGTCTATCCCGACGGCAATCTCCTGAATGATTCCGGAGCCTATGCCGCAAGCCATGTAGTAAGCCATGAATCGTTTCGTGCCGACGGCCTCTTCCACGGCCGTGCCGAACATCCACAGAGCGAACATGTTGAAAAAGAGGTGGCTGACGTTGGCGTGCATGAACACGAACGTCACGAGTTGCCAAAACCCGAAGTCGCTGGCCCTGACGTAGTGCAAGCCCAGCAGGTTTTCGAGGTCGAGGCCAAGGCTGCGCTGCATGACTATCGTCGCCGCAAAAAACAAGACGTTGATTATCAGCAGGTTCTTGACCACTGGTGTCATTCTCATTGGTCCCATTCGGTGTGTTGTCTTTGTTGCGTGTCTTCAAAAAGGGTAGGGGGGCGCCGCGCGGGGTCAGAACATGGCGTCGAGGCTGTCGTCCGTGATTATGGCCATCGTCTTGCGGCCGTCGGGGGTCTTCTGCCGGTCGCCGGAGGTCATGAGGCGTGTGTATATGTCGGCCATCTCCTCGCCAGTCAGCTCGCGGCCGTAGGGCAGCGCGCTGTGGCGCGACATCTCGCGGGCTATGAATTCCCTGACGTCGCCCCGAACGTCGACTTCCCCCGAGCGGCAGTCGTAGGCCAGGCTCTCCAAGAGGGCGCGGGCCGAGCTGGTGTCCATCATCGCGGGGATTGAGGCTATGCTCACCTTGCCGCCCTCGTTGTCCACTTCGACATCCATGCCCGCCGCGCGCAGCTCTTCCGCAAGCTCGGTTATGACGCATATGTCCTCCGCGCCCATGGCCACAACCTCCGGAAACAGCAGACGCTGGCTCTCGACTGCCGAGAGGTCCATCATGGCGCGCATCCGGTCATACAGGATGCGCTCGTGGGCCCTATGCTGGTCGATGACCATGAGACCCGTCTCGGTCGGCCGCAATATGTAGCGCCGCTTGTATTGGGTGAACTGCCCGGGCGAGAGGGCCGCAAGGTCGGCGTCGGCTGGCGCGAAGAGGCGGGGCGATTGCTGTTGCGCTATGTCGGACGGGGCGTTGGCCCCCGATTCTATTATCATGGTGCCGCCGCCCGCCGTGCCGCCAAGAGCCGAGTCGTAGATCCGTTGCCAGCCCTCTATGTCGCCGCGCGACGGTCGGTCGCCGCCACCCCATTCGCCCGCGTATTGGGCGGCTTGGGCTTTTTCCATGGCGAAAGGGTTGTAGTTGTCGTCCGATTGGGGGTTGAAGGCCGGTATCTCCACCCTCTCGCCGCTGTCGAAGTCAATCTGCGGCAGGATGTTGTTGTCGTTCAGGCACGCGCGTATGGCGCCGTTGAGAAGCCGCCATATGGCCTGGTCGTCGTCGAACTTAATCTCCGTCTTTTGGGGGTGGACGTTGACGTCGAGCGATTGAGGGTCGACGTTCAAGTATATGTAGTACGCCGGCAGGTGGTCGGGGGCTATGATGCCTTTGTAGGCGTCGGTCACGGCCTTGTTGAAGTACGCGCTGCGCATATAGCGGTCGTTGGCGAAGAAGTATTGGTCTCCGCAACTCTTCTTGGCCGTCTCGGGTGTCCCGATGAAGCCCGATATGCGGACAATGCTCGTCTGGCAGTCCAACGCCAAGAGGTTCTTTGCCATCGCAAGCCCCGACACTCCGGCCACGCGCTGCTTGATGTTGCCCGCCGGCAGGGTGTAGAGCTGGGTCCCGTTGCTCGTCAGGCTCATCCCGACACCGGGGTGCGCCAAGGCGACGCGAAGGAATTCCGCCACCACGTGGCGCATCTCCGCCGCGTCCGATTTCAAGAATCGCCGACGGGCCGGAACGTTGAAGAAGAGGTTCTTGACCGAGAATCGGCTCCCCTTGGGGGTGGCGCACGGCTCCTGGGTCACGACGTCCGAGCCCGAGATTACTATCTTGACGCCGAGCTCTTCCCCCTCCTGACGGGTCAGCAACTCCACTTGGGCCACGGCGGCTATCGAGGCCAACGCCTCGCCCCGGAAACCCATCGTCGTAAGGCTGTACAGGTCCTGAGCCGAGGTGATTTTCGACGTCGCGTGACGCTCAAAGGCCAGGCGGGCGTCGCTTTCGCTCATGCCCTGACCGTTGTCGACGACCTGTATATGAGTCCGCCCCGCATCCTGGACCATCACTTTCACGTCCGTCGCGCCGGCGTCTATCGAGTTCTCCATCAAC
>JAFPDB010000120.1 GCA_017390085.1 Bacteroidales bacterium
AGTTGGGGACTGCCTGGGGGAGGGCGCGGGGGTGGGGGGCCCATGTCAGGACGACTTTTGGTCGCGGTTTGGTCTTGTATTCGTCGATGGTGATGAGGTCGGCGAAGGCTTGGCACGGATGGCGCGTCGCGCTTTCGAGGCTGATGACAGGGCGTCCGGAGTATTGTATGAATTGGTTGATGATTGTCTCCTGGTAGTCGAAGTCGCGGCTCTCGAAGCGCGCGAAGGAGCGGACTCCGATGATGTCGCAGTAGCTGCCTATGACTGGGATTGCCTCTCTGAGGTGTTCGCTCTTGTCGCCATCCATGATGACGCCCATTTCGGTCTCGAGTTTCCAGCTGTCTTTGTCGATGTTGAGGACGATGGCGTTCATTCCGAGGTTTTGGGCGGCTTTTTGTGAGCTTAGCCGGGTTCGGAGGCTGGAGTTGAAGAAGACGAGTATGATGGTTTTGTTACGTCCGAGGTCTTGCCATTTGTAGGGGTTGGCTTTGACGTCTCTCGCTTCGCGGAGGGCTTGGTCGAGGTTTCCGATGTCTCCAACGGTCAGAAATCTGTTCATTTATGGTGTTTTGTTGTGTTGTTGTTCAGAGAGATGCTACGAGTTTGTCGAGGTGGTTGGAATTGGACCCTTTGAGGAGTATGTATTTGCCGGCGAGTTGTCGGGCGGCGGGTTCGGCGTCGGCTGTTTGGAGGAAGAATTGGAAGTTTGGGAATCGGTCTTTGAACTTGAAGAATTCGGGGCCGATGAGTATGGCGGTGTCGAGAGCGTTGATGGCGGCGAGCCTGTTGAGGATGTTGAGGTGTTGGGGGTCTTCCTCGGGCCCGAGTTCTCGCATGGCTCCGAGTATGACGCATTTGGCGTTGTTGGGCCTGTCTTGGAAGTTGTCGATGGCAGCGTTCATGCTGCTGGGGTTGGCGTTGTAGGCGTCGACGATGAGGTGGTTCCGGCCGGTTTGTAGGGCTTGGCTTCGTCCGTTTGTGGGGATGTAGTTCTGGATGGCGGAGTTGATGTCGGCGGGGTCGATGCCGTTGAGTAGTCCGATTGTGATGGCGGCTTGGGCGTTTTTTATGTTGTAGTCGCCGCAGAGGTTGGTGTCGACGTGGTAGGCGTTGGAGGGGGCGGCCCACTCGAAGGAGAGGGTTTCGTTTTGTGAGGGTAGTTTTTTTGCGGCGGCGTAGGGGACTATGTTGTCGTAGCCGGCGATCATGTCGACTATGTCGTCGTTGTCGGGGTCGTAGACGGCGGTGCCGCCGGTGGAGATGAGTTGGCGGTAGAGGGCGGCTTTGGTGTCCTTGACGCCTTGGAGCGAGCCGAAGCCCTGGATGTGGGCGAGGCCTACATTGGTGACGAGGCCAATGGTGGGCTGGGCGATGGCCGCGAGCTGGGCGATTTCTCCCGGGTGGCTGGCTCCCATCTCGATGACGGCGATTTGGTCGCTGGGTGTTATGGAGAGGATGGTGAGTGGGAGTCCGATGTGGTTGTTGAGGTTGCCTTTGGTGGCTGCGGTTTTGAGTTTGGTGGAGAGGACGGCTGCGATGAGTTCTTTGGTCGTGGTCTTGCCGTTGGTCCCTGTGATGCCGACGACTGGTATTTGTAGTTGTGCCCGGTGGTGTGCGGCGAGTTCTTGTAGGGTTTTGAGGGTGTCGGGTGTGAAGAAGACTCGTTGGTCGGTGGCGAATTGGGGGTTGGATGTGACGGCGAAGGCGGCGCCTTTTTGGAAGGCCTCGTCGATCATGGTGTTGGCGTCGAAGTTTTGGCCTTTGAGGGCTATGAAGAGCGCGCCCGCTGGGATGTTGCGGGTGTCGGTGGAGACGCCTGATGATTTTAGGAAGGCTTGGTATAGTTGTTCGATTGTGTTCATGGTGTCGCTAAGATAGCAATTATAGGAGAGGTCGGCAACATGATTGAGAGCGTCGGCGCGGGAATGTGTGGATAATGGGGCGACCCCGCGCCACGGGGTCGTGGGAGCGGGGTCGCCGTAGGAGATGTGAACGTAGTGTTGCCGTTAGCCATTGAGTGCGGAGGCTCCACTGACGATTTCGATCAGCTCGTTGGTGATGGCCGTTTGCCTTGCCTTGTTGTATTGGAGTTGCAGTTCGGCAAGTAGCGTCGTGGCGTTGTCGGTGGCCTTGTGCATGGAGGTCATTCGTGCTCCGTGTTCGGATGCGGTTGACTCTTTGACGAGGGCGAGAAGCCTGATGCGTACGACCTGGGGGATGAGGTCTTCGAGGACCTCCTCTTTGCTTGGCTCGACGATGAAGTCGCTAACGGAGTTGTCTGCCGGGTCGATTTCCTGGAGTTGGAGTGGGAGGAGTTGTTTTTGTGAGACCTCCTGGACGGCGGTGTTGACGAACTTGTTGTAGACGACGAGAACCTTGTCGAGTTCCTTGGCCTCGAAACGTTGCCGTACGTTGTCGGCGACGTTGCAGACGGTCTGGAGCGAGAGGTTGTCGAAGAAATTGGGAGCTTCGGTAATCGGAGAGTTGAGCTTGCGGGCTCGGAGGCCTTTGGCTATTTGTTTTCCGATTGCGAGGACTTCAACTTTGCCTTGCGCGGCCGCGTCGCTTAGGGTTGTGGCGATGATGGCTTCGACCTCTTTGACGACGTTGGAGTTGAAGGCGCCGGCGAGGCCTTTGTCGGAGGCTATGGCTACGATGAGTGTCTTTCCGCTTTTTGGTTTGGTGCGGAAGGCCGGGTAGTTGAGTTCGACATTGGCGACGGAGGAGCCGAGTGAGCAGATTATTTGCGAGAGTTTCGCCTCGAAGGGGCGGACTTTAGCCACCTCGTTTTGGGCTTTTTTGAGTTTGGCGGCGGAGACCATCTTCATGGCGCTTGTCACCTGTCGGGTTGACTGCACGGAGTGGATTCTCGTCCGGATGTCTTTAAGATTAGCCATCTGCCTACCCTCCCGTTATTAGTTGGCGAAACGCTTGCTGACTTCTGCCGCGGTCTGCCGTATTGCGGCAGTGACGTTGTCGTCGATTTTTCCGGCGGCGAGAGTGTTGAGGACGTCCTTGTGTTGGAGTTCCATCTCTTCGAGGAACTCGGTCTCGAATTGTGGGACTTTGTTCTGGGGCACGTCTCGTAGCAGGCCGTTTGTTCCACAGTAGATGATGGCGATTTGCTTCTCGACTGTGTAGGGTGTGTGGAGTGGCTGTTTGAGGATCTCGACGTTCTTGCGTCCTTTGTCGAGGACTGCCATTGTGGAGGCGTCGAGGTCGGAGCCGAATTTGGAGAAGGCTTCGAGTTCGCGGAATTGGGCCTGGTCGAGTTTGAGTGTGCCTGCGACCTTCTTCATGCTCTTGATTTGGGCGGAGCCGCCGACACGGGAGACGGAGATGCCGACATTGATGGCGGGGCGTACGCCTGCGTTGAAGAGGTTGCTCTCGAGGTATATCTGTCCGTCGGTGATGGAGATGACGTTGGTGGGGATGTAGGCCGCGACGTCGCCTGCCTGTGTCTCGATGATTGGGAGTGCCGTGAGGGAGCCGCCTCCTTTGACGATGGGTTTGAGGTCGTCTGGGAGGTCGTTCATTTGTGCGGCGAGTGCGTCGTTCTCGACGATTTTGGCGGCTCGCTCGAGGAGTCGGGAGTGGAGGTAGAAGACGTCGCCGGGGTATGCTTCGCGTCCGGGTGGGCGTCGGAGCAGGAGGCTGACCTCGCGGTAGGAGACGGCTTGTTTGGAGAGGTCGTCGTAGACGATGAGGGCGTGTCGGCCGGAGTCGCGGAAGTATTCGCCGATTGCGGCGCCAGCGAGCGGGGAGAAGTATTGCATGGCTGGCGCGTCGGCGGCTGTTGCTGAGACGACGGTGGTGTAGGCCATGGCTCCGTTCTTCTCGAGTGTGGCGACGATTTGGGCGACGGTTGATGCTTTTTGTCCTGTGGCGACGTAGATGCAGTAGACTGGCTCTCCGGCGTCGTAGAAGCTTTTCTGGTTGAGGATGGTGTCTACGGCGATGGAGGTTTTGCCGGTCTGCCTGTCTCCGATGATGAGCTCGCGTTGTCCACGTCCGATGGGGATCATGGAGTCGATGGCCTTGATGCCGGTTTGGAGTGGTCTTTTGACGGGTTGGCGGAAGAGGACCTGTGGTGCTTTTCTTTCGAGCGGCATTTCGTAAAGTTTGCCGCCGATTGGGCCTTTGCCGTCGATTGGCTCGCCGAGTGTGTTGACGACTCTTCCGACGATTTGGTCACCGACGCGGATGGAGGCTATTCGGCCAGTGCGTTTGACGGTGTCGCCCTCTTTGACTTCGTCGGTGTTGTTCATGAGGACGATGCCGACGCTGTCTTGGTCGAGGTTGAGGACGACTCCCATGGCGTTTCCTACCTCGACGAGCTCGTTGCTCTCGACGTTGGCGAGGCCGAATGCCGTGGCGATGCCGTCGCCGACGGAAAGGACGGTGCCGACCTCTTCGAGCTTGGATGAGGTGTCGAAGTTCTCAAGTTGTTGCTTGAGGACAGCGGACACTTCGGAGGCTTTTATTTTTTCCATGCGCTGAATGTCGTGAATGAAATGAAAGTGGGGTTAAACCGTCAGCTGTCTCTGCAGAGCCTGGAGCTTGGAGGCGACGGAGCTGTCGATTTGTCGTCCGTCAACTTCGAGGATTAGGCCTCCGATGATGGAGGGGTCTGTCTTGAAGGAGGCGTCGATGGAGTCGGCGGTTGTTCCGGCGTTGTTGAGCTTGAGGGCTATGAGGTCGACGAAACGCTTTTTCTGCTGGTCGGAGAGCTGTGTGGCAGTTGTGACCTTGGCAGTACGGATGTTGTGTTCCTTTTTGTAGAGCGTTTGGAAGACGAGCAGTATGGAGCTGACGTAGCCGATTCGCTCTTTTTCTACGAGGAAAGAGAGGAATTGGAGTGTGAGTGGTGTCACGTTGTCCTTGAGCGCCGCGTTGAGTAGGCTCTTTTTTTCGGAGTTTTTGCGGAGCGGCGAGTCGAGGAATTTGAGTGCATCGGGGTTTTGCTGTAGTGCGGTCCTGACGGTTAGGGCGTCGAGGTAGACGTCGTCGAGCAGTTTTTTGTCGGCGGCGAAGTCGTGAAGCACTGTCGCGTATCTCCTGGCTATCAGTCCTGCGTCCATAGCTTAGGTTTTTTAGTTGAAGTTGCTCTCCTGTAGGTATTTCTCGATGAGTGCCTCTTGTCCGTTGTCGGTGTTGAGGTTTGTCTCGATGAGTTTGCCTGCTATTTGTACGGAGAGTGTTGCCACCTGGCGTTTGAGGTCGTCGATGGCTCCTGCTTTTTCGCGTTCGATTTGTGCTCTGGCCTGTTCGATGAGCTTGTCGGCCTCTTGTTGTGACCTGGCTTTGGCGTCTTCGATCATGGCGTCGACTTTGGCGCGGGCCTCTTTGATGATGGCGTCGCGTTCGGCACGGGACTCGGCGAGGATTTGGTTTTTCTGGGCTTCGAGTCGTTGGTATTCCTGTTTGGCCTCTTTGGCTTTTTGGAGTGAGGATGAGATTTCGTCCTCACGTTCTTTGAGCATTCCGAGGAGAGGTTTCCAGGCGAACTTGGTGAGCAGGGCCAGGACTACGAGGAAAGTGAGTCCGGACCAGATGACGAGTCCGGGTTCTGGTGTTAGTAGTCCTTCCATGGCGTTGTGTTGTTGGGTTGTTAGCTACTTATGATATGAATGCGATGACGATGGCGAAGAGGCCAGCGCCCTCGACCATACCAGCTGCGATGAGCATGGCGGACTGAATCTTGCCAGCCATTTCGGGCTGACGCGCCATGGCGTCTACCGCAGAGCCGCCAATCTTGCCGATACCGATGCCGATGCCAATTACGATCAGTCCTAAGCCGACTGCGGTCATTGTTCCAGTCATAATTGTTTTCTTTTTAAGTTGTTGATATTTAGTTCCGCGGGTGGCGTCAGGGGGGCCGTTTGTTTCGGGCCGTTGGCGTGTTGTGTCCCCGCTGTTTTGTGTTTGTTGCTTGTTTTGGTTTTTCAGGGTCCTATTCTTCGGCGCTGGCGTTGACGGCGAGGCTTATGTAGAGTGCGGATAGGACGGTGAAGATGTAGGCTTGGAGGGCTCCGAAGATTAGCTCGAGGGTGAAGACGAGTAGCCCGAGTAGTACGGAGACAGGTGCTATGCCTATGGTGTTGAGTATGAAGATGAGTGAGAAGAGGCTGATGACGATGATGTGTCCGCCGGTGATGTTGGCGAAGAGACGTACGAGGAGGGTGAAGGGTCGGATGAACATTGTCAGGATCTCGAGGGGGATCATGATTAGTTTCATTATGCCGGGGACGTTGGGGACGGTGAATGTCTCGATCCAGTAGTGTTTGTTGGCGAAGATGTGTGTGACGAGGAATGTGAATACGGCGAGTATGCCGGTGAAGGCGATGTTGCCTGAGAGGTTGGAGGAGCCGGGGAAGAAGGGGAGTAGTCCGACGAGGTTGTTGAACCAGATGAAGAAGAAGAGTGTGAGGAGGAAGGGGGTGAATCGGGCTCCTTTTTCTTTGCCGATTTGCTCGTCGGCTATGTCTTTGACGAAGACCATGAGGTATTCTGCGGCTCCGGCGGCCCCTTTGGGGATTCCTCCGTTTTTGCGTATGGAGCGTGCGGCTCCGCAGAAGACGAGCAGGAGGATGACGGATGTCATGAGTCCTGAGGCGACGTTGCGTGTGAGGGAGAAGTCGAAGACGTTGTGGCGTGAGCCGTCGGCGAGGAGTTTGTCGTGGTGGTCGAGGGCGTAGGTCACGCCGTTCTTTTGGAGTGTTTTTCCGTCGTCGAAAGATGAGGAGAGTGTGAAGAGGAAGTCGCCAGTCTGGGTGTTGTAGGCCATGACGGGGAGTGGGATGTCGATGGACTTTTTGCCTCCGTCCCAGGCGAGGACGTTCCAGTGGTGGGAGTCGCTGATGTGGTGGCTGATTGTCTCTACGACGTTGAACTTTTCTTGTTCGTCGGCCGGTGTTTGCTCGGTCTGGGCGAAGAGGTTCGTTGTCTGTAGGGACATTGCTATGGCCGTAAGTAAGATGACTATCCTGCTCATAGGTAATATGGTTCTCTTCTCAGTCGTTCGGGGGGGCCAGGGATCCTCGGTTAGGGAGGTGTTTTGGCTCGCTGGAGCTGACGGATGTGTGTGACTACTTGTCGGAAGTGTTTTCTTGCGGGTTTGAGGCTTTCTTGGAGAGGGAGAGGCCTGAAGTGACCCTTAGAATTATGAAGGCGACGCAGAAGGCTGCGGCGTGGATTGGCTTGTGTTGGGGGGAGGCGGCCATGAGGGCGGCCACGAGGGCGGCGGCGCAGGCGAAGGAGATGGCTTCGGCGATTATTGTCGCGCCTATTGTACTTTTACCTGTTTTGGAGGAAAAACGTTTCACGAGGAAGAGCGTTTTTGCGGCTTCGACTGCTAAAAGGATAATAATCGCGAAAAGCAGGACAGTGTTTGCCTGCCCGAGGGCTATGAGTGAGACGACCGCGAGGAGCGTCACTGTGGCCACGACAGCCATGAGTGATATTTGGGTCTTGGTTGTCAATGGGGCGTGGCTGTGTGGGGAGGGTGGTGTTAGGCCTTCTTGTTGTTGTCCGTGGCGGGGGTCTTGACGCCGTCTTTGTCGGCCATGAGGCAGGAGCCGATGAATTTGGCGCCGGGCTCGATGCTGAGCTTATTGACGGTCATCTCGCCTTTGAAGAAGGAGGAGGCTTTGAGGGAGAGGAGTTCGGATATTTCGACTTTGCCCTCGAAGGTGCCGGATATTTCGGCGCTTACGCATTTGATTGTTCCTTTGATGCTTCCTGCGGAGCCGAGGACAACTTTGCCTTGGGACTTGATGTTGCCTTCAATTACGCCGTCGACTCGGAGGTCTCCATTGGTCTCGATGTCGCCGGTGAATTTGGAGCCAGAGCCAACGATGTTTGGCAGTCGGTTCTCGGTTTCGAAAGTCTTGCTCATTATTGATTTTTGAATTTGCGCGTTTGTCGGTATTTGGGTGTTTTGCTGTTTAGGCTTAGCAAATATACGTAAATTCATTTCATATTAGCACTAAATTGTGAATATATGGAGCGGGTTGTCGGGGGAAGAGGCGTGAAATGGTGGTGGTATTTTGGGAGGTGGATGGGGAAGGTGGCGTATTGTACGAGTTTTGTGGACATTTGTGACGAAAGGCCCGGCCGATAGTTCCGATGTGGATGTATGGCCGGGCGGTTGTTTTGTGTTCGGGTTGTTGGCAGTGGCGTCATTTTTATGGGTTGCGGGTGTGTCCGTCGCCCTGGATGATCCATTTGTAGGATGTGAGTTCCCGGAGTCCCATGGGGCCTCGGGCGTGCATTTTTTGTGTGCTGATTCCGATTTCGGCTCCGAGTCCGAACTGGGCGCCGTCGGTGAAGGCGGTGCTGGCGTTGACGTAGCAGCAGGCGGCGTCGACTTCGCGGAGGAAGCGTTGGGCGGCTTGCTGGTCTTCGGTTATGATGGCTTCGGAGTGTTTGAGGCTGTGGTCGTAGATGTGTTGGAGGGCTTGGTCGATGGAGTCGACGGTGACGATGGCCAGTTTCATGGCGAGGTACTCGCGGCCGTAGTCGTCGGGTTGAATGGGGAGGAGGAGTTTTTCGGGATAGGCTCCTTTGAGGGCGTCGAGGGCGCGGCTGTCGGCGTGGAGTTCGACGCCTTTTGAGGCCAAGGGTTCGCAAAGGGCCGGGAGGTCGGCGAGGCGTGCGGAGTGGATGAGTAGGCAATCGAGGGCGTTGCATACGCTGACTCGCCTGGTCTTGGCGTTGCATATGACTTTGGCCCCTTTGGCGAGGTCGCCGGCGAGGTCGAAGTAGGTGTGGACGACGCTTGCGCCGGTCTCGATGACTGGGATTTTGGCGTTGTCTCGGACGGAGGCGATGAGTCGTTGGGAGCCACGCGGGATGAGCAGGTCGACGTAGCCGACGGCGTTCATGAGGTCGGTCGCGGCCTCGTGGGAGGGTGGCAGGAGTTGTATGAGATCGGGGTTAAGTCCTTGGTCTTCAAGTGTCTGACTGAGGATGCTCACGAGTACGGAGTTGCTGTTGTGGGCGTCGCTTCCTCCTTTGAGTACTACGGCGTTGCCGGAACGGAGTCCGATGGAGACCACGTCGACAGTGACGTTTGGCCGGGCCTCGTAGATTACGCCGACGACTCCCATCGGGACTCTCACTCGGCTGATTTTGAGGCCATTGGAGAGTTTGCGTTGTTCGATGACTTCGCCACAGGGTGCAGGGAGTTTTGCGACGTTGCGGGTGTCAGCGGCTATGGCGGCGAGTCTGTCGGGGTCGAGTTTGAGGCGGTCGTAGCGGTAGTCGGAGGGGTCGATTTTCTGGAGGTCGAGCTTGTTGGCGTTGACGATTTGCTGTGTGTGCTGGACGATGGCGTCGGCCATGGCGTTGAGCGCGTTTTCGGTTTGTGAGGGCGAAACGGAGCTCATGTAGCGCGCGGCGTTCTTGACTGCTTGGAATTGTTGTAGGACTTGGCCGTTCATGTGTTACTGGTTGAGGTGTGGGTAGACGTAGAGGTAGTCGTAGTGTACGAGTGGTTTTTGTTTGGCGGCGAAGGCTTGTCGTTGGGCTGTCTCCTTGTCCATGGCTGCACGTCCGACGGCGATAGGGTTGCCGTCTGGGGCGATGATTGCGATGATGTCGTCTTTTCGGAAGTCTCCTTCGAATTCTCTCACTCCGACGGGGAGGAGGCTTGCGGGTTTGTCGGCGTTTTGCAGGGCGTCTGCGGCTCCTTTGTTGACTGTGACCCTTGCGGCGGCGAAGCCGTCGGAATAGGCGATCCACTTTTTGATGGCGGGAGTGCGGTCGCCGGGTTGGAAGTGTGTGCGCGGGAGTGAGGGGTCGTCGGATATGATTCGGGTGATGACGTTTTGGGCGGCGCCGTTGGCGATGTAGACGTCGATGCCGGTCTGTGCGGTTTTTTGGGCGGAGCGGCATTTGGTGACCATGCCTCCTCGTCCGAAGCCGGATTTGGTGGCCCGGACGTATTGCGAGACGCTGGTTCCGTTGGCAACCTCGCGGATGACTCGGGCGGAGGGGTCGGAGGGGTCGCCGTCGAAGATGCCGTCGATGTTGCTGAGGATGATGAGTTTGTGGCAGTCGAGCATGGAGGCGATGAGTCCTGAGAGTTCGTCGTTGTCGGTGAACATGAGTCCGGTGAGGGAGACGGCGTCGTTCTCGTTGACGACAGGGACGACGTTGTTTTGCCAGAGGACGTCGAAGCAGTTTTTCATGTTGAGGTAGTGGACCCTGCTGCCGAAGTCTTGTTTTGTGGCGAGGAGCTGTCCTATGCGGACGCCGTGTTTGTCGAAGAGTTGTTTGTATTGGTCGATGAGTTTGACCTGCCCGACTGAGGAGAGTAGTTGCCGTTGGGCGACGGGGTTGAGGTCTTGGTAGCCTGAGATCATGCTTCGGCCCGCAGCCATGGAGCCGGACGTGACGAGCGCGACGTCGTGGCCGTCGTTGCGCAGTTGGACGATTTGGTCGACGAGGCTGTCCATTCGCTCGACGTTGAGTGTTCCGTCGGCGCGTGTGAGGACGTTGGAGCCTACTTTTATGGTGATTCTCATTTCAGTTTTGGGGGCGGGCTTATTTGATGATTTTTTCGTATGAGCCCATCATTCCTTTCATGACGGCGGAGGTGAAGCCGGCGTGTTCCATGGCGTTGATGCCTGCTATGGTGACGCCTTTGGGTGTGCAGACTTTGTCGATTTCGGCCTCGGGGTGGGAGTTGTTGGTGAGGATGAGTTGGGCTGCGCCTTTGACGGTTTGCGCTACGATTTGGGCGGCGAGCCGGGAGTTGATGCCCATCTCGATGGCGCTCTCTTGCGCTGCCCGGATGTAGCGTAGGGCGTGGGCGATGCCGCATGATGCGAGGGCTGTGAGGGCTGGCATTTGCTCTTCGGGGACGACGAGTGCGAGTCCGAGGGTCTGGAAGATGTCTTGGACTTTCTGGAGCTGCCCGGGTGTGACGGAGGGTGAAGGGACGATGGCGGTGAGGCTTTCGCGGACTTCGGCTGCGGTGTTGGGCATGACTCTGACGGCAGGGGTGTCGGGGCCTAGCATTTGTGTGAGCTGGGCGACGCTGACGCCTGTGGCTATGGAGACGGCGATGGAGCCGGGTTTGAGAGTGTTCTTGACGGAGGCGATCACGTCGGCTATTTGGAAGGGTTTGACGGCGAAGATGACGATGTCGGCTTCGGCGACGGCGGCGTTGTTGTCGGTGGAGGTTTTGAACCCGTCGGCAGCCCATGTGTTGAGGGCTTCGTGGTTGCGTCGCGTGATGGTGACGTCGGCCGGCTGGAAGACGTTGGCGTTGACGACGCCTTTGGCGATGGCGCCGCCCATGTTTCCACCGCCTATGATTGTCATTTTGATTTGACCCATTTTGAGAATTTGTTCGTTTTGGTTGATGGACAAAGGTAGCGAATAAAACGTGTCGGTTGTCGGGGAGTGGGCGGGCTATTCGACGGTGTCCATGAATGCCCTCCGGAATTCGATTGGGTTGGCGATGTCGGGGAAGCTCTCTCGGGTGCCTCCCGATCCGACGATTATGACTGTTCCGTAGCTGAAGAGTCGGCCGAGGATTGTCTGGTCGACGTTGACGGACTCGATGTGGGAGACTGTCATTTCGAAGATTTTGCGTGAGACGAGCCCTGTTTTCATGATGACGCGCTTGTTGGTTATGACGAATTCGTCGGTCTTGGTCATGATGAGCGGCCTGATGAAGAGTGTGAGTATGCTTTTGAGCTCGATCCAGATTTTCCAGTGGTAGTGGGCTTCGTAGACCACTTTCTCGTTGCGTGAGAGGTTGTTTTCGACGTATGTTCCCATGATGATTTATTGAGTTGGACTGGTACGTTTACGCAGTGGGCGGCTGGCGGTTGTGTTTTTTGGGGTGATGGGTGCCTGCAGAAAAATGGAATGGGGGCACGTGGCGAGTGCCCCCATTCGGTATTTGTAGAGTTGCGCTTGCAAGTTTACTTTGCGAGGCGTGCCTTGATGGCTTTGGAGGCCTCTTCGTAGCCTGGCTTGTCGAGGAGGGCGAACATGTTTTTCTTGTAGGCCTCTACGCCTGGCTGGTTGAAGGGGTTGACACCGAGGACGTAGCCGCTGATGCCGCAGGCTTTCTCGAAGAAGTAGATGAGCTGTCCGAGGTTGAACTCGTCGAGAGTCGGGATTTCTACCTTGATGTTGGGTACTCCGCCGTCGGTGTGTGCGAGGAGCGTTCCGAGCTCGGCCATCTTGTTGACTTCGTCGACTCGTTTGCCGGCGAGGAAGTTGAGTCCGTCGAGGTTGTCGGCGTCGCTCTCGATGACTACCTTCTGGTTGGGCTGCGCAACGGTGACTCCGGTCTCGAATATGATGCGCTGGCCTTCCTGTATCCATTGTCCCATGGAGTGGAGGTCTGTGGTGAAGTCGCATCCGGCGGGGAAGATGCCTTTGCCGTCCTTTCCTTCGCTCTCGCCGTAGAGTTGTTTCCACCATTCGGTGAAGTAGTGGAGTTTGGGGCAGAAGTTGATGAGGATTTCGGTGGTGAGGCCGTTGCGGTAGAGGACGTTGCGCGCTGCGGCGTAGACTGCTGAGGGGTTTTGGTCGAAGGGTACGGAGCTTGCGGTGGCTTTCTCCATCTCGACGGCTCCGGCGACGAGTTTCTTGATGTCGAAGCCAGCGACGGCGATTGGGAGTAGTCCGACTGGCGTGAGGACGGAGAAGCGGCCGCCGACATTGTCGGGGATGACGAATGTCTTGTAGCCTTCTTGTGTGGCGAGTGTGCGGAGGGCGCCTTTGGCCTTGTCGGTGATGGCGACTATGCGTTTGCGTGCCTCTTCTTTGCCGTCCTGCTTTTCGAGGAGGGCCTTGAGGAGGCGGAAGGAGACGGCGGTCTCGGTGGTGGTGCCGCTCTTGGAGATGTTGATTATGCCGAACTTTTTGCCTTTGATGGGATACAGAGTTCCTGCCTGAGGAGCTTGTTGACAAGTGGCTGTTCATGGATACCAACGATGCTATCTACGGCAAGTACTATGTTCTTGATCCAGGTGATTCACAGACCTATGAGGAAGGCGATATCATCACTGCACGCGAGATGAGAGGTGAGAACTCATCACTCGAGCGTCAGGGACTCAAGATGATGGTTCTCCGTGAGGCTAAGCCAGCGACAGCAAGCCAGGTGCTTCAGGGTATCACAAGAGCTGCCCTCAAGACCAACAGCTTCATCTCTGCTGCGTCATTCCAGGAGACTACAAAGGTACTCAGCGAGGCAGCAATCAGAGGACGTATCGACACTCTCGAGGGTCTTAAGGAGAACGTTATCTGCGGTCATCCGATCCCTGCAGGTACCGGTCAGAAGGAGTTCCAGGAGATTCTTGTTGCTCCGGCTGCAGACACTCAGAAGAATCTTGCAGATCTCTAATAGATAATAAAGTCAAAAAAAGCAGGACATTTGTCCTGCTTTTTTTGACTTTATTGATATTTATGCATAACTTTGATAACTAGTATTTTCAGTTTAGACACTATGCGAAATATCATTAGATTTGACGTAATTCTGAAGCTTCTTTTTGCGCTTTCGTTTACAGCATTCCTGGGATGCGAGAAACAAGAAGACGTTCATGTATCCCAGAAGGGTGAGGTTGCCATCGTGCTTGATGTCGACCAGGTAAGCCTTGAGTCTGCAAGTATCAGAGTAAGGCATAACGGTCCTGAAGATTTCCTTTGGGTGTATATGAATACCTCTGACCTGGAGTCTGACGCCTCATCGCTTATAGCAAGCAAGATTGCGAAGGATCTTGAGCTGACGGGTGAAATATTGGCAAGCAAAGGTCAGAACAAGAGCCTTACCATGTCTGCGCTCGAGGCCAAATCTTACTATCGTTTCATTTGCTCTGCTATTGATGATGAGACCGGACTTCCGTATGGAAAGGCGTCAGAAATCACATACAGGACCAGAAGGGACCCTTCTGTCTTTGAGAGGAATTCCAGCTGGACCATATCGAGGGGAGACAGGTCATTAAATAATCAGGATAAGATGGAGTATGATAACTTCATTTGTGAGAGTGATGATGACCAGACATATGTAGTCCTCACCATTAAGGATTCCGATTTCGAATACTATTATAAAAGCGATCTCCGCGCATTGTTTGAGGACTATCAGTCAAGCTTCGGATTCGAGGAGGGCAGCAGCAAGTGGAAGAGCGTGTTGAGCTCGGGGGACATAATATGGCCGGAGCAGCGCCTGCGCTCAGGAGAGTGGACAGTCTACATGATAGGAATCGATTCTGATGGAGAGCTTAGCGGACTTTATCAGGAGTTTCAGTTTACTGTAGAGCAGGAGACCGCTACTAATGAGTATAATAGATGGCTTGGCACTTGGATGGTCTCTGACAAGAATGGAGATGACCTTTTCGAGATCCAGATAATTCCGAGCGAAAACAACATGTGGTACTACATGGCTGGCTGGGAGTCTGCTAATATCTTCGGTTTCGATACATACGATCCGGCGCTTATGCCTGAGCTGTTCTTTGACAAGGAGACAGGAAATATGTTCTTTATATCTCAGTATGTAAATACCATGGTTTCCGGAAACGAGTCAGTAGACTTCTATTTCACTGGAACATTCACTTATGGAAACACATACGTTTTGGGTGATGAGGTGCTGAACCTCAGAATGGCAGAGTCCTCATTCGTGAACTCAATCTACTCGGAGGCAATGATAAATGCTCTTCAATTTGTCAATTCCGGTATGACATTCCCGATAGAGTCTATATGCTATATGTACTATAACGGTTCTCAGCCTAGTGCAATCAGTATGGCAGTTCCGACCTTGCCGCTCACAATGACCAGAGTTACAGAGTAGTAATTCCTGATATGCGAAAGAAAAAAGCTCCGAAATAATTCGGAGCTTTTTAAGTGTGATGTTGTTTGTTTATCTTTCGATGGTAGCCTCGCGGTCAGGACCTACAGAGATGATCTTGATAGGAACGCCGAGGTACTGTTCCATGAATGCGATGTACTCGCGGAACTCCTGCGGAAGCTCCTCCTCTGTGCGGCAGTGAGTGAGGTCTGTATGCCATCCCTTGAACTCTGTGTATACAGGCTCAATGTTGGCGTATGTATCGAACGGCCACTGGTCAGTAGGCTGGCCGTCTACGATGTAAGATGTGCAGACCTTGATTGTCTCGAATGTGTCGAGGCAGTCAGACTTCATCATGATGAGGTCGGTCACTCCGCTGATCATTACAGCATACTTGAGGGCTACAAGGTCGAGCCATCCGCAACGGCGCGGGCGTCCTGTAACAGCTCCGAACTCGTGTCCGATGCGGCGGATTTCCTCTCCTGTCTCATCGAAGAGCTCTGTAGGGAATGGACCGCTTCCTACGCGTGTGCAGTATGCCTTGAAGATACCGTATACGTGTCCTATCTTATGAGGGTTTACTCCAAGACCTACACATGCTCCAGAGCATGATGTTGTCGATGATGTCACGAAAGGATATGAACCGTAGTCAACGTCGAGCATTGAACCCTGTGCGCCTTCTGCGAGGATATCCTGGGTCTTGAGCAGGTCGTTGATATAGTATTCGCAGTCTACAAACTCGAACTGCTTCAGATATTCGCATGCTGCCATGAAGTCTGCATCCTCTGCGTGAGGGTCACACTCGTATCCCATCTGGTTGAGGAGGGTGATGTGGCGGCTCTGGAGCTTAGCATATCTTTCTGCAAAGTCTGCTGCGAGGATGTCGCCCACACGGAGTCCGTGGCGGCTGATCTTATCTGTGTAAGTAGGTCCGATGCCCTTGAGTGTCGAACCGATCTTGCCCTTGCCCATTGCAGCCTCATTGGCTGCGTCAAGGAGTCTGTGGGTAGGGAGGATGAGGTGTGCCTTCTTTGCGATCACAATGCGCTGTGTTACAGGGATGCCTGTCTTCTCAGCGATGTTCTCGCACTCGCCCCTGAATGTGATAGGGTCCAGCACGACGCCGTTTCCTACAATGTTCTTTGCGTCCTCTCTGAAGATTCCTGACGGAACCGATCTGAGCACGAAGCTCTTTCCGTCAAAGTGAAGAGAGTGTCCTGCGTTAGGGCCACCCTGGAAACGTGCTACTGTAGGGTATCTGCTTGCAAGCACGTCTACGATCTTTCCTTTTCCTTCGTCGCCCCACTGGAGGCCGAGTACAACGTCAAGTTTCATTATTGTGTTCTGTTTATTGTTTGCTTATTAGAATGGGAGGTCGTCATCCGGCATGTCCTCTACCGCAGGCTTGGCCTGAGGCTGCTGTACAGGCTGCTGGTATGCCGGCTGCTGGACGCCTGGCTGCTGGTATGGCTGTGCCTGCTGGTATCCCTGCTGAGAAGGCTGCTGATATCCTCCTTGCTGGTAGCCAGACTGCTGGTATCCGCCCTGCTGCTGTCCTTCTGGCTTTCTTCCAAGAAGCTGGAGAGTGTCTGCCTGGATTTCTGTGATGTATCTCTTGTTTCCGTTCTGGTCGTCCCATGACCTTGAACGGAGACGTCCCTCTATGTATACCTGTGTTCCCTTCTTCACGTATTTCTCCACCACGTCGGCAATATTTCTCCATGCCACGATGCTGTGCCACTCAGTGTGCTCCTGGAGGTTTCCGTTCCTGTCGCGGTATCTCTCGGTAGTAGCAACTCTAAGTGTCGCAACCTTTGTTCCGTTGTTCACATCGCCGGTATAGCGGATTTCAGGATCCTGTCCGACGTTGCCGATAAGTATAACTTTGTTTATCATAATATGTCTTGTGTTTTACTTCTGTTCCAAAAACTTTGCAAGATACGGATAAAATCTAAATTTTTCAGCACTTATTTTGATTTTATGACCGCTTTCATTGCCTCGCTATCCGGCGTCTCTCCTGTAAATAGTTCGTATCCGGTCACGGCCTGCTGCAGAAGCCATTCCCTGCCGTCAATGTAGCGAACCAGAGGGTTCACGTTAACCATTCTTTGCATTAAGCCGTTATCAAACGACGGGTTTCTGTAGTTGGCTTCGAGGATTACCTTCTCCTTTCCAGGACAGAGATCCTCTTCTGTCAGCATGTCGATTTCTGGAATCCGCACAGGAAGGTTGTAAATCACGATATCAGCATTCCTGAACTCTTCCCGAAAAGCGCTCAATGGTTTTATTTCCGGATTATATTGCGTCCTGTTTATCACAGTCGTCTCATATCCCAACGCCTCCGCAGCGGCCTTCGCTGCCTTACCTGCTCCACCTGCCCCTATAATCAGTACTGTCTTTTCGTGGTCTGAAAGGGGATGGGTTCTTTTTTCATCCCCTTTCAGACCTCTAAACATAGCTACCAGCCCTCGGAAGTCAGAATTGTAGGCTGTTATCCCTTGTGGGGTTTTGATAAGGAGGTTTGTGGCTCCGGCCAGGCGGCATTCTTCCGATATGATGTCTGCATGCCTGAGAGCCAGTTCCTTGAACGGTGCTGTGACATTGATGCCGTCGTATCCGTCCAGAAATCTTCTGTATGCTTCCTCGAAGTCTTCAGTTATGATAAGGTCATATGGATACTTTCCGCCATACCCCGCCTTGAAAAGAGCAGGGGAGAGCGAATGCTCGATCGGGTGTCCTATGAGTCCGAATTTCATGATTATGAATTACGCTGTCTGACTGCTTCAAACATTAGGATTGCCGCTGAAACCGATACGTTCAGCGAATCCAGCTTTCCTAGCATCGGGATCTTGATATGAGCGTCGGCTGCCTTTCTCCAGCACTGGGTCAGGCCTGTCGCCTCTGTTCCCATGACGATTGCCGTGCCTCCCTTCATGTCAGTATCATAGTACCACTTTGAATCCTGAAGCTGTGCTGTGTATATCTTTATGCCATTGGACTTCAGCCATTCGATCGTTTCTTCAGAGGTGGCTGTCGCTGTAGGCACTGTGAAGATTGCTCCGATGCTGGAACGTATGAGATTAGGATTATACATGTCGGTAAGCGGGTCGCATACGATCACAGCGTCCACTCCAGAAGCGTCGGCGCTGCGGAGGACCGCACCTAGGTTGCCTGGCTTCTCGACCGCCTCCAGTACAACTACGATAGGATTTTCCTTAAGATTCAGCGCCTCAAGGGTCATATCCTTGCAATGAAGCTCTGCAATCACGCCTTCCGTACCTCCGCGGTATGCTACCTTGTCATAAAGGTGCTGAGGTATTTCGATATAGTTGCAATCGCACTTGTCTGCGATCTCATCGAAGTCCCCTGTAGAGATGATTTCCGGACAGAAGAAGATGGTATGTGGCTTATAACCCGCCTCTACGCAGTGCAGCAGTTCGCGTCTTCCCTCGACAACGAACAGTCCCTTCTTCCTTCTCTCCTTCGACTTTTCCTGAAGCGCCAGCAGATCCTTGACCTTAGGATTCTGTGCAGATGTGATACTCTCGATTCTCATATCGCAAATTTAATATATTCTTGCCAGATAGTCGGCAAAGAAATAGTCGTATATCCTGTATTTTCCGTCCTCGTTTATCACGATGTCGTTTTTCAGAAGAGGTTTCAATGCGGCCTGAACAGAGCTTGCTGACACCAGATTGTGCCTCTTGATGAATTCAGACGATGTTATTCCCTCGACATTCCTGTCCTTTGCTATTGCCATCAGTATCTGTTTCTGCTTAGGCGCAAGATTGTGAAGTATTGCCAGGAAACGGTCCTCCTGGGCCATGAT
>JAFPDB010000121.1 GCA_017390085.1 Bacteroidales bacterium
CCGACCGCGAACGCTATTTCTACAACAAGCCCGAATACCCATACATCGACATGATCCGCCAGATGTATGCCAACGGTAGCCTGTCGCAAGAAGCCTTTGAGGCCATCATGGCCGACCCCGCCGCCGACGACTACCACTACTACCGAGGCTCCGACTACGACCAGCAGCAGCTCTCAATACTCGACCGCTACAAGAAGTTCAACAACCCCGAGGGCAACTCCTGCCCGAGCGAGTACTCGCCCGAATCCTACTCCACGGCGGCCTACAACCAGCCCGACAACGAGGACCTCAACGACGACTATACGCTCAACGAGAACGAGAGCTACTACCAATACCGCGTCAGCCTGAGGCCAGACAGCATGATCGTCGGCCACAACTTCATCGCCGACCAGATGGAGACCACAACCAAGCTCCGCAACGGCAAGACCGAGACCGTCAAATGGTACCAGTTCAAGATTCCCGTAACGCAGCCTGAGCGCGTCGTCGGCGACATGAGCGACATGACATCCATGCAGTTCATACGCCTCTTCATGACAGGTTTCGAGGACACCTGTATCGTCCGCCTCGCCACGCTCGAGCTCGTCAAGGGCGAATGGCGCAAATACACAGAGAGCCTCGTCGACGAGGGAGGCCACGAGTCCGCCGCAACGACTCTCTCCACCACGACCGTCAACATTGAGGAGAACGACCGACGCAACCCCGTGAGCTACGTCCTCCCCCCGGGCGTCGACCGTGTCGTCGACCCCTCCAACCCACAGCTCCGACAGCTCAACGAGCAAGCCTACTCGCTCAAAGTCACCGACCTCGCCAACGGCGACGCCCGCGCCGTCTACAAGAGGCTCAACATGGACTTCCGCAACTACCGCCGCCTCAAAATGTACATCCACGCCGAGGCTCTCGACGGCTACCCCCTGGAAGACAACCAGATGAGCGCCTTCGTCCGAGTGGGCTCCGACTACGAGGACAACTACTACGAGTACGAAATCCCGCTCAAACTCACACCCCACGGCTCCTACACCAGCAACAGCGAATCCGACCGCTTCGCCGTCTGGCCCCTCGACAACGAGCTCGACATCCCCATTTCGGTCTTCACCGAGTGCAAACTCAAACGCAACGAGGCTCGCCGAAGCGCCGATTCTGGAGTCACGCTACAGTCCGTCTACACAATGGCGGACCCCGACAACAATAACAACAGGGTACGCATAAAAGGAAACCCGTCGACGGGCAACGTCGTCGTCATGATGATTGGCGTGAGAGCCCATGGCGCCGGCACCAAGAGCGCCGAGGTCTGGTTCAACGAGCTAAGGCTATCCGACTTCGACGAGAGGGGCGGATGGGCCGCCCGTGGCAGGGCGACGCTCCGCCTTGCCGACCTCGGCTCCGTCCAAGCGTCGGGCCAATACTCGAGCGTCGGTTTCGGCAGCATCGACCAGAGCGTCCTCGAGCGCAGCCTGAGCGAGAACAAGCAGTTCGACGTCTCGGCAAACCTCGAGATGGGAAAGTTCCTCGGACCCGACTCGCGCCTCAGCCTACCCGTCTTCGCCGGATATAGCCGTTCGACGTCAATGCCACGCTACTCGCCGTTCGACACCGACGTGCTCATGTCCACCGTCCTCGCGCAAGCCAAGACCAAGCACGAGGAGGACAGCATCAAAGACGTCTCCCAAACCTCCGAGACCATTAAGAGCCTCAATTTCACCAATGTACGAGTCAAACCCGCCAAGGTAAAGAAGGTGACAATCGTCTCGCCGTCCAACCTCTCGGCATCCTACAGCATCAGCACGACCAAGAAGACCGACCCCGAGACCGAATACGACCTCACGCGACAGACGGGAGGCTCGCTCGCCTACGACTACGCCGCCGGCGCCAAGACCGTACAGCCGCTCAAAAAGTCAAGGCTCGACAGCAAGTATTTCGCCTTAGTCAAGGACCTGACGCTCTACACCGCACCCTCGCAACTCGGCTACCGTTGGGAGTTCGACCGCAACTATCAGGAGGTGCAGAAACGCAACATCACAAATCCCGACTACAAGATTCCCGTAAGCGTGACCAAGGAGTTCTATTGGAACAGGTACTTCGACTTCCGATACAACATAACCCGCAACCTGAAGTTCGGCTTCAACGCCGTGGTCAACGCGCGTATCGACGAGCCCGAAGGACCCGTCAACAAAGACCGCTACCCCGAGGAGTACAAGCATTGGCGCGACTCCGTCTGGAGCAACATCCGCAAGTTCGGCAAGGTCCAGAACTACCAGCACAATCTGGACATCAACTGGACCATACCCGTCAACAAGCTGCCCCACCTCAACTTCCTGACCGCGAGCGCCTCATACAAAGGTATCTACAACTGGCAACGAGGCAGCGAGACCGCCGACTACTACTGGGGCAACGTCATTTCAAACAAGAACACAGAGCAGGCCAACGTCATGGCCAATCTCGCCACCCTATACACCAAGAGCAAATACCTCCGCGAGGTCTATGACCAATACAACCTCTCCAACAGCACCGCCAAGCTGAGGCAGAGCCAAGCACGCAACACCAAGACCTTCACCAAGAGCAACCTCAAGATGGTTGTCGGCCAGCCAATCCCCATAGCCCACAACCTCAAGACGACCGACGTGACGGCCAGAGCCTTCGACAACAGGGGACACGCCATCAAGGGCACCCTCCAAGTCCAAGACGCCAATACGGCCATCTTCACCCCAACCATGGCCAGCAACAACGCCAGGGTCGTAATCTCGGGAGTGATGAGCGAGCAAGACAAGCCGCAACGCAACGTCTTCAAAGACGTGGCCCTGCAAGTCGCCACATCAATTAAGAACGTCAGCGTCTCATACTCCGAGAACAACGGGACCGTTATGCCGGGCTACGCCATGGGAAGCCACCTCCTCGGCTCCGACGACAACCTCGCCGCGCCGGGCTTCAAGTTCATCACGGGAATTCAGGAGCGGGGCTTCGCCATGCGGGCCGTCGAAAGGGGGTGGACCACGACCGACTCCACTTTCAACGAGCCCTATGAGATGACCCACTCGCAAAACCTACAGGTGCGATCCTCCATCGAGCTATTCCGGGCCCTGAAGATTGAGCTCACTGCCACGCACACCAAGAGCCGCGACATGAGCGAGTATTACCTCTTCTCGGCAGGCAGCTTCGCCGGAGTCTTCAACACCGTCGAGACGGGCAACGCCTCCATCACGCTCAACGCCATCCGCACAGCCTTCGACCGCCCCGACAAGACGGGCAACCTCGACTACTCCGTCTACGACGACTTCCTCGAGAAGAGGTACAGCCTCTCCGAGCGGCTCTACATGAGCCGCATGACGGCCGGCGCGGCCCCGGACCCCGACAACGTCGACCGTCCCGACGGAGGCAAAGACGGCTTCGGGCTGAAGTCGCAAGAGGTCATCATTCCCGCCTTCGTGGCAGCCTATACGGGCAAAAGCTCCAGCAGCGTGTTCACTGAGCTCATCCCAAAGATTTCGGCAATGAGGCCCAACTGGAGAGTCACCTTCAGCGGACTCAATAACATAAAGGCAATTAAGGACGTGGTCCGCAACATTGAGCTTAACCACGCCTACACGTCGAAATACTCCGTCGGCCAATACACCACCAACCTCGACTGGCTAAGATCCGACGACGGCTTCTGCTACGTCAGGGACCTCGACGGCAATTTCGTGCCGCAATACGACGTCGCGTCGGTCTCCATTGCCGAGCAGTTCTCGCCTTTCATCGGCATCTCTGCGACTTTCGTCAACAACATGACGGCCTCTTTCGCCAACAACAAGAGCCGCAACATCACCCTCTCCATCACCAACAACCAAATCACCGAGACATACAGCACCGATTGGTCGCTCAACCTCGGCTACCGGTTCGACAACCTCAAGCTCTTCGCGGGCAAGCACGCCAAGGAGGGATTCAACAACACGCTCAACCTCACTTTCGGCCTCTCGATGCGCGACCAGTTCACCATCCTCCGCCGCGTCGACGAGCTGACCTCCGAACTCGCCAGCGGCAACAAGACCACGCAAGTCAAGTTCTCTGCCGACTATGCCATGACCTCCAAGTTCAACCTCCAGTTCTACTACGATCAGAGCCTCGCCAAGCCCTACATCTCCAACTCCTACCCCACCAACAACATTAACGTGGGCTTCAGCTTCCTCTTCCAACTGACGGAGTGACCCCATCGGCCGGATAGAGAGAGCCGCCCCGGACATCGCCATCTTGATGTCCGGGGCGGCTCTTTTCGGGGGGGCGGTGTTACTCGCCGCCCTGCTTTAGCATCGTCAGCCTCTTGATGACCTGCTTGGCTATGGCAGCCTGACCGGCCTTGGTAGGGTGGCCGCATTGCTTGTCGATGTCGTAGAGGTTGATGTACGGCACGTTGTAGTGGTCCGAGATGGCCATGCACGACTCCGCAATCTCGCTCCGCAGCTCGCTGTTTATCAACACGACAATCTGGGCTTCGGGCTGCGCGGCTTTGAGGCGGCTGAGCAGCAGGGCCATGGCGGGGCGGAACGTGTAGAGGCTGTCGGGCGTGAAACGCTCATAGTCGTACGTGCCGACGGGCGCGCCCGACCAGCTGTCGTTCGTCGCGCCGAAGACGAAGATGAAATCCGATTTCGGAAGGTTGCTTTGGCGGGTTATGAACGAGCGGTCCGCATAGTCGGCTTTGTCGTAGCCGTGGTTGCAAACTGTGGAACCCGAGAAAGAGTTGTTTTGCATAAGCTCCATGCCGAGGCTGTCGGCCACGATGCTCCACCAGATTTGGTCGGCTGAGCTCACGTCGGTGCAGTTGTTCTCAATCACCTGAGGCGTGTACCAAACGTAGTTGGTGTCTGGCGAGACGGCGCCGACGAACGTCGAATACGAATCGCCGAGAACGGAGAACGTCTTGCCGTCGAGCGCGTTGCCGAAGCCGTCCGTATGCTCCACTTTGACGTTGACGTTGCACGAGCCGAGGGCGGCAAATGCCGCGAGAGAGGCCAAAAAGCCCCATTTCTGTATCTTCATGGTAATCTGTTTTTGGGGGTCAATCGTTCAGTAAAGATAATGCCTAATTGTCACCCGTCAACATGTCGGCATAGAAAGCATAATGTAGGAATTTGGAGTTTTCGGGTGCGGGTGTTTACTTTTTGTTACGTGTCCGCCACTAAGTGTTGATAAAAACCCTCGGCTCCTGTATATTTGTCATACTGGTTTAGTAAAGGACCTCATTGATGGAAACGATTCAAAATCTGGGTATGATAAGGTTACAGGTTTTACAATAGCTCAAGTCGAAACCGCTTTCAAAAAGAATACTAAATGGAACTCTCTAAAAGAGTATTTCAAACCACTCAAAGTAGCAAAAGATGAAGACATTGACTAACTTTTTGATCATTGGGCTGGGCCTGCTGATGGTAGCTTGTGAAGGCGATATTGACTATGTGGCGAGAGATAGGATCGTGATCATCAACAGCACGGAGAGCGAAGTGAAGCTCTACGCCACCGATTACACCGGGGAGACACTTTGGCTCATTGCTTCGCCCCACGACACTGCCTACAGCGACTGGCATTTCGGTGAGTGTTTTCTCTGGAATGTTGAAGAACCCAGCGGCCTTGTTGTGGCCGATTCTGTGCTACATTTTGGCAAAGATAATAACTACGTGGTTGAGATGTTTAGCGCAATGGAATGTCCGCAACGACGCGACTATGTCTATACGCTTCCTGTCACCGACATATGGGTTCGCGCTGTGTGGGGCGTCTATGGTGACGGCTCGGAGCAAGATTAAGACCTCCCGCGGCATGCCGTTGCGGTTTGAGCACATGAAACAATCTCTCAAATAATGCGGCTGACAATGAAGAATTTGTCTTTTACTCTGATTTTCGGCCTTTGCCTGCTGTGGACTGCTTGTCAAAAAGAGCCTGCCGAATGCCATTATGAAATTCAGTTACGGCTCATCAACAATACAGAGAGTGAAGTAAAGGTTTTTGCGACAGACTACACAGGGGAAATCCTTTGGCTTGTAGCCTCTCCCCACGACACTGCTTATAGCGATTCCCATTTCGCCTATCGTTTTGTCCGTTATAATGTTGCGCCTTGTGGCCTTGTTGTTGCGGATTCGGTGATTGAGTTATCGGATAAGTTTTATAGCCTGCGTATCCTAAGGATAGAAGAAGACACCCCCGCTTGTGCATGCCTCTACACCATCGAAGCTGACGACGATTGGATTAGCTCAATATGGAGCGAGTGTTGTGGAGACTCGCGGCCGGAAGACGGTGAATAGGGTGGGGGGTTGCAAAATTTGTAACTTTGTTCTGATAGAAATTTGCGAATATGCCAAAGTCGGAAGTAGAAACAGGACATCAGGGCGGGAGTCGTACGCAACCGTCGCTGTTCGGCCAGAAACATTCAAGCCGGAATTATTCCGACCCCTATTGTTGGGGGAAGAATCAGTTCAACAGCTCATTCCCCGCTTCGCTGGTGGCATATATGTTTTCCAAAGGCGTCGCGCCTGTCTACATCAAGACAAACGATAAAAATGAGGTCGGGCGCGAGTACATCCATGCCGACAAGCTATTGGGTATAAATCCGTTAGACGACAACGCGTTCTACAATTTTGAGGCAGGCTACACGCCTTTCGAGAAGTACTATTCTGGCAAACGAGAGAGCATTGACCTCGTGATGGTGAAGCGAGACGAGAACGTGCCATTAGGGGGATTTGAGATTAAGCTTACGGCTTTGCCAGACAATACGACAAAGAAATTATCCGATGAAAACTATGGTTGCGAGATAGTCGTCCGTCCTCCCACGATATGTTTCTTGGTCTGTAGCATCTGTTCCAACTACGATACCGACGAGCTGAAGTTCCGTCTGAGAAAATTACTAAGTGGCGTCCCCAAGGTCAACCATTGGGAAGAAATTGAGGAGGTCGCGAGAGTATACGACACCATTGAGCAGGCCGTCATGAATGTCGCCTCCGACATGTCCGACAAGCAGAGGCCGCTCCTCATTCAGCCAGTATGGAAGACGCTTGGCGGCAAGATGGTTTTGGCGGAAGATTGTTTAGATGTGTTTGCGTGGTCCGATTTAGCGGTATTACAAATGTGCGTGCAAGAGCCGTGCGACGGACGTACTTTGACTCGTTTCCACAGAACAATTGTATGGGTCTATAAGATGTTGTTCGAGTTTATCGACTACGGCATTTTTGATTATATGCGCATCATCAAGAATCACTCGTACGGCTATGCCAACGACAAAGCTTTTGCTTTGCCGGGCCGCAAGTCTCGCCATTTCTTGTCCTGCCCCGAATTATTTCACCCACGCGTTTCTAAGTACGAAATCAAAAACATCATATTGGGCGGAGGACAAGACTTGTTGAGTCCCGAAAGGCGCTTGGATGCCGCCATAGTTAATAGTCCCGACTTGTTTTAATGCTTTAGTAATGAGAGTGGTAGATTTATTTTGCGGATGTGGAGGCCTAAGTCTTGGCTTCAAAAACGCCGGTTATGATATGGTGGCTGCTTTCGACAATTGGAGCGTAGCCCTATCCGTCTACCGCCGCAACGTTGGAGACCATGCGGCAATGTTGGATTTGTCCGACACCTGTAAATCTGTCGATGCCATATCGCAATATGAGCCGCAGATGATAATCGGAGGCCCCCCTTGCCAAGATTTCTCCTCCGCAGGAAAACGAAACGAGGATAATGGCCGTGGCGACTTGACTGTGTCGTATGCGCGCATCATTTCAGAAGTGAAACCGGAGTGGTTTGTCATGGAGAATGTCGCGCGGATACTCAAGACGCAGAAGCTCGTCGACGCGAAGCAAATTTTCAAAGAGGCCGGTTACGGACTGTCCTTTGCCGTTCTGGACGCAAGCCTATGTGGCGTCCCGCAGAAACGCAAAAGGTTCATCATGGTCGGCAAGATGGGCGAGAACGACGAGTTCTTGAGCGACACCCTTCAGAAGAACCTCTCTTCCAAGCCGTTGACAGTCGCTGAGGCCTTGGGCGGGAATATCGACGTTAAGTATTACTATCGGCACCCCAGAAGTTACGTCCGCCGAGGGATCTTCAGCGTCGACGAGCCAAGCCCAACAATAAGGGGCGTAAACAGGCCAATCCCACAAGGCTATACCCTCCACAAAAACGACCCTGTAAAGAACCTCGACGGCATTCGCCCGCTGACGACCGAAGAGCGGGCGCTGATTCAGACTTTCCCGCCTGACTTTGAATTCTTGGGTAGCAAAAGCGAGCAGGAGCAGATGATTGGCAACGCCGTCCCCGTAAACCTCGGGACCTACGTCGGCAAGTGCATCAAGCAGTACATCGATTCACATCCGCAAAGCAATTAGCAAACCGCATCCCATACCCCGCCACATGGCATCCCGACATTCGGAGTACCATGTGGCTCTCTCTTTCCCCCCCCGAAAAGCCCACCCCCTCTCCCCGAGTCCACTTCTTAAACACAAATTCACACCCCTCCCCTCTAAATGTTAGCGTATGTTTGCGTGAGATGTGATTCACTAAAAAACGTTACAAGCTAAGCGCATGAACAGACCTACAATCTTTTCTTTGGCGGCCCTCTTGACCGTCGCGGCTCCCGTGGCGGCGCAAGAGCTTACCGCGACCGAGGTCGAGGCCGCCTACGAGGCCGCTTTCGCCAATGCCGTGCCCGCCCGAGTCTCCGTCCAC
>JAFPDB010000122.1 GCA_017390085.1 Bacteroidales bacterium
GAATCCTCCGGACTTTTTGGAGTCGTAGGAGAAGTAGGCCTGGCAGTGCTTATCGGTGTTGTCGCCAATGATTTTGACGGAGTTCTTGTTGGCGCCGACTGTGCCATCGGCACCGAGTCCGAAGAACTTGGCCTCGAACATGCCCTCGCCGCCCATCGGTACTTCCTCTTTTGAGGGGAGGGAAGTGTAGGTGAGGTCGTCGTTGATGCCGACGGTGAAGTGGTCCTTGGGCTGCGGCAGCGCGAGGTTGTCGTAGACGGCGGTGATCATGGTGGGGGTGGTGTCGGCGGAGCCGAGTCCGTATCGTCCGCCGACGATGACCGGGGCGTTGGGCTGTCCGTAGAAAGCTGCCTTGACGTCGAGGTAGAGAGGCTCGCCGTCGGCTCCGGGCTCCTTGGTACGGTCGAGGACTGCGATTGCCTTGACGGTCTTGGGGACGGCTGCGAGGAGTCGTTCGACGGAGAATGGGCGGTAGAGGTGTACGCTGACCATGCCTACCTTCTGGCCTTGCTTGGCCATGAAGTCGATGGCCTCGCGGGCGGCCTCGGAGGCGGAGCCCATGAGGATGATGACTCGGTCGGCGTCGGGGGCGCCGTAGTAGGTGAAGGGCTTGTATTCGCGGCCTGTGATTTTGCTGATTTCGGCCATGTATTGCTCGACGACTGCGGGGACGGCGTCGTAGAAGCGGTTGCAGCTCTCGCGGTGTGCGAAGAAGGTCTCGGGGTTCTCGGCCATACCCTTGGCCTGCGGGTGCTCAGGTGAGAGGGCTCTCTCGCGGAACTCTTTGATTGCCTGCCAATCGACGAGTGGGCGGAGGTCCTCCATGTCCATGAGCTCTATCTTGTGGTACTCGTGGCTGGTGCGGAAGCCGTCGAAGAAGTTGATGAATGGCACGCGCGTCTTGATGGAGGCGAGGTGCGCGACGGCTGCGAGGTCCATGACTTCCTGTACGGAGCCTTCGCAGAGCATAGCGAAGCCGGTCTGTCGGCAAGCCATGACGTCGCTATGGTCTCCAAAGATGCAGAGTGAGTGGGTGGCAAGGGTACGCGCCGAGACGTGGAACACGGATGGCAGGAGCTCGCCGCCGATCTTGTACATGTTGGGGATCATGAGCAGGAGTCCCTGCGAGGCCGTGAAGGTCGTGGTGAGGGCGCCGGCCTGGAGCGAGCCGTGTACGGCTCCGGCGGCTCCGCCTTCGGACTGCATCTCCTGGACGGAGACGGTGTCGCCGAAGAGGTTCTTGCGGCCTTGTGCGGCCCATTCGTCGACGTGCTCCGCCATGGGGGACGATGGCGTGATGGGGTAGATGGCGGCGACCTCCGTGAACATGTAGGCTATGTGCGCGGCGGCTTCGTTGCCATCACAAGTGATGAATTTCTTTTCCTTTGCCATTGTGAATGAACTAACAATAAAAGTTAATGTATCGGACTGATTATTATGCCGTTTGCCCTGTGCGGCCGGCGACCGCGGGGCTATGGTTTATCTTAGTATAGGAAGCCGAAGAGCCACAGGGGTATCTCGTTGGCCTTGCCGACCTCGATCATCTCTCTGGCCCTGAAAGTCGATTCGTCGGCCTTGGACTTGCTGTCGTCGCCGACGATGAAGCATGGCCCGCCGTTGACGCAGAAATCGCCCAGTGGTCCTCGCTCGACGGTGTTGCTGTAGCCCAACTGGTTGAAGAAGAAGGTCTTGTAGAGCGCGGAACGCTCGACGCCGCCGTAGTTGCAGAGGTACATGAGGTTGGGGTTCTGCATGAAGATGTGGGCGGGTTTCTTGCTTCCGGTCTCTCCGACTTGGTAGAGCAGGTGTATGAGCCTGGCGTGCTTGAGGTAGAGCATGTAGTTCATGACCGTCGCCCTGCTGGTGTCGACCGACGCGGCGAGTTTGGAGACGTTGGGCTGGAATGGCGTCTGGCCGACGATTGTGTAGAGCAGTTTGCGGAGCTTTGGGATGAGCTTTATGTCGATTTGTTGCAAGAAGCTAATCTCGACCTCGAGGACGAGGTTGATTGTCTTGACGAGGTCGACGTAGACGTTTTTCTGGCCGAGGAAATAGGGGTAGAAGCCGTGCCTGAGGTAGTCGCTGAAGTAGGCCAAGGGCTTGACTTTCTGGGCGATGTCTCGGCAAATCTGCTCGTGGTTCTGGAGGATGTCGGGTAGCGAGACCGAGGGGAAATTTAAGCCCGAAGAGTAGTTGAGGTACTCGCGGAAGGAGAATCCCTCGAGGCTGTAGACGTTTACGAGGCCATGGAGCTGGGGGTTCTCCTCTTTGAGCCTCATGACGGGGGATCCCGTAAAAACTATGCGGAGGTCTGGGAAATTGTCGTAGCAGAAGCGGAGCTCGTCGGACCAGTCGGGGTATTTGTAGACCTGGTCGAGGAGGAGGGTGTGGCCGCCCGTCTTGACGAACTCGTCGGCGAGCGAGACGATGGACCTGTCGGCGAAGTAGAAATCGTTGAGGTCGGCATAGAGGCACTTGACCTTGTTGGCGGTCAGCATCTTGGCGTAATTGAGGAGGAAGGTTGTCTTTCCGATACCCCTGGAGCCTTTGATGCCGATGAGCCTTGCCCGCCAATCGATTTGGTCCATGAGTCCCCTTTTCACCCATGGCTTGAGGTCGGCGAGCAAGTCGTTTTGTATGTTGAATAGCGTCTGCATTACTCAAACAATTGCGCGAGAAACGAAGAAATTCAACAGCGCAAAGGCAAAAATAATGAACATGGGGTTAAAAGTGTAATCTCCGTTTTGCATTTTGGGGCGGGAATTGCTATTTGAAGCGTATATAAATAAAAATGTAAGAGTAGCGCATACGCATACGCATTTTTACGCCCTTGACCGGCTAGCTTAGGCAAAAATTCTTTATTTTCGTGGATGAGCCGCGCCCCGCGGACGCGGAAGGAGTAAGAAAGCTCAAGAAAACCCCATAAATAAGAGAGATGGAACCAATTGTCGAGCCGATAAGTCGCGAGGAATTGATGGGCGACTTGTCGCGCGCCCATTTTGTGAGGAACACTAACAAGGGCGGCAACCTGATATACGACTTTTCGGCCCACGAGGCCCCGAGCCTGATGCGCGAGGTGGGGCGCTTGCGCGAGGAGGCATTCCGGATGGCTGGGGGCGGCACGGGCAAGGCGCTCGACATTGACGAATACGACACGTCTGACATCCCGTTCAGGCAGCTCGTGGTGTGGGACCCCCAGGACCAGCAGATTTTGGGCGGCTACCGCTACATATTGTGCAAGGATCTGCCTCAGGACCAGAGCGGCGTGAGGTATCTGGCCACGTCGCACATGTTCCACTTCTCGGACGAATTCATACGCGACTACTTTCCCAAGACCATAGAATTGGGCCGCTCGTTTGTCCAGCCCAAATATCAGAGCAGCAAAATGGGGGCGAAGAGCCTCTTCGCGCTCGACAACCTATGGGACGGACTCGGAGCCTTGACCATAGACCATCCCGATGTCTCGTACTTCTTTGGCAAAGTGACGATGTACACCCACTTCAACCCGCGCGCTCGCGACTACATAATGGGGTTCTGGCACAAGTATTTTGGCGACAAGAGCCACCTGGTGTACGCCTACAAGCCTCTGAACGTGGGGCTTACGGAAGAGGAGGAGTCGGCGGTCTTCACCTCGGGGAACTTTCAGGACGAGATGAGGATTCGGTCATCTGCTCCCA
>JAFPDB010000123.1 GCA_017390085.1 Bacteroidales bacterium
GATCTTTCCGTTATACTCCACCTCGGCAACCGCATCTACCTGTGTGATATATTGGCCGGAAACCTTGGCCACCTTGCCCGTGTTGCTATCCACCAGACCGGGAATGATTGCACCGACCTGCCAGCCTTCATCATACGCAGACTCCCCGTCCGACTAACTTTCGACAACAACTATTTCAACGACCGCTGGCAAGGCATACCCATCGGCGGCTATAACGTACTGACCGATAAGCTCCTCGAGGGAGTCGAGGTCCGCACTTCCGTCGACTACTTCAAGAATAAGGCCGACCTCGACGCCTTGGCCCGCAAAGTAGTCTTCACGGGCGCCGTCGACGAGTACTTCAACTTCCAATTCGGCCATCTCCAATACCGAACCGTACGCTTCGAGACCGAGACGCTCCCCGTCCAAAACTACCAGGGCAACGCCGTCGTCAACTACACGAGCGCCGACATCCCCTTCACCCGCATCATCGAGCATAAGCACTTCGAGTTCGGCACCCAGCCCTCAACCGTCATCTCGCGCGAGTTCTCCACCGAGTGGCAGCCAGGCATGGAACCCTACTACCCCGTCAACGACGACGCAAACGGCAAGATGGCCGCCCAATACGCCGACCTCGCCGCAAAGCGGCAAAACGTCATCTTCGGAGGCCGACTCGCCGAATACAAATACTACGACATGGACAAGGTCGTGGCCAGCGCCCTCGCAGCTGCCAAACGTGAGCTTGGCGAATAACCCTCCACCGCAAGAACCAGACACCCGAAATGAACATAAAGAGACTGCTAATCACCCTGACCTGCGCGCTCCCCCTATTCGTCGCCATCCCCGCCGACGCGCAGACGAAGCCCGACTACTCCAACATCGACGTCAGCAAGCTGCCCGAAGACCAGATCCGGACGCAAGCCCTCAAGCTCAAAGCCGCCGGGTTTACCCTCAACGACGCTCTTGAGCAAGCCAAACTGAAGGGCGCGACATCCATGCAAATCATCCAGCTGCGTCAACGTCTCGCCAAATACCTGCCCCAGCGCTCCAACGTCAACGACCGCAGGGTGGTCCAAGCCAACGCCGCGTCAGATTTGGACTTCTTCGGCGACAACGGTGCCGCCTCACAATACTCCGATCTGCTATTGGCGGACGACCTGACCCAGAGGGAGAGAATCACCTTCACCCGCGAAGACTCGCTCCTCTTCGGCTTCGACATATTCAACCGACAAGGACTGAGTTTCGAACCCAGCACGAGCATGGCCGTCGCCGACAGCTACATCGTCGGAATTGGAGACCAGTTCGAAATCGACATCTACGGAGCGGCGGAGCAGTCCTACTCGCTCGCCGTGGCCCGCGACGGCTCGCTAAGCATCCCGATGGTCGGACCCGTCAAAGTAGCCGGACTCAAAATGGCAGACGCCCAAGTGGCCATAATGAAAAAGCTCCGCACCATATACAGCGACATGGGCGGACGGACCAACGCCTCCATACGAATCGCGCAAGTCAAGCCCGTCAAGGTCAGCGTCATCGGAGAGGCCTTCATGCCCGGGACCTACACCGTCTCGGCGTCATCATCGCTCTTCAACGTCCTCTACCTCAGCGGAGGCCCCACGCGCAACGGCTCCTACCGCGACATCCAGCTAATCCGCGGAGGCCGCATCGTCGA
>JAFPDB010000124.1 GCA_017390085.1 Bacteroidales bacterium
AACAAAGGGAAAGTAAGCTTATGAAGATGTTCTTCAAAAAAGTTATTGCATCTTGGCTCTTTTTGATGATGATTCTCCTTTCTGCCTGTGCCTCACTTCGCCCCCATCATGGCCGGCCTCTGGTCTCTGCTCGACAAATACGGCAAAAACCCATCGAGCCTCGTCAAGCAGGCGCTCGGACTTCTCCTCCTCTCCATCGGCTACTTCATCATGACCGTAGCCACCGACGGAATCGCCGACGTGACCACCAAAATCTCCATGTTCTGGCTCTTTGGACTCTATTTCGTCCACACACTCGGAGAGCTTTGCCTCTCGCCCATCGGCCTCTCCATGGTCAACCAGCTCAGCCCCTTGCGGTTCGCCACTCTCCTCATGGGCGTATGGTTCACCAGCAACGCCGCCGCCAACATCCTCTCAGGAAGCCTCGCCGCGCTACTCCCGACGGGTGGCGAGCCACAGAGCTTCTTCGGCTTCCAAGTCGCGACGCTCCAAGACTTCTTCATGCTTCTCGCCATCATGTCGGGCGCAGCCGCACTCATCCTCTTCGCGCTATGCCCACTCCTCAAGAAGATGATGAAATAAAAAAACACCCCCTTCCCCCCCTCCACATGAAATCAGGCTTCGTAAACATAGTAGGCAACCCAAACGTCGGCAAGTCAACCCTCAGCAATTCGCTCGTAGGTGAGAGGCTCTCCATCATCACCTCCAAGGCCCAGACCACCAGAAAACGAATCATGGGCATCGTCAATGGAGACGACTACCAAGTCGTTTTCTCCGACACCCCGGGTGTCCTCAAGCCCAACTACAGGCTTCAGGAAACCATGCTCGACTATTCCAAAGAAGCCCTCCGCGACGCCGACGTCCTCATCTACGTCACCGACGTCGTCGAGAAACCCGACAAGTACGACGACTTCCTCAAAGCCGTCGAAGGTCTCGAAGTCCCCGTAATCGTCATAATCAACAAGATTGACCTCACGACGCAAGAAGAACTCGAGAAGAAGGTCGAATATTGGCACGAGCAGCTCCCCAATGCCGAGATTATCCCCATCTCAGCGCTTCACGGATTCAACACCAAGGTCATACTCAGCCATATCGTCGACCTCCTGCCCGAGGCCCCGCCATATTTCGACCGAGACCAGCTCACCGACAAAAGCGAGCGTTTCTTCGTCACCGAAATCATCCGTGAGAAAATTCTCCTCTACTACGCCAAAGAGATTCCCTATTCCGTCGAAATCGAGATCGACGAGTTCCACGACTACGACGACCACGCCGAGATTCACGCCGTTATCCACGTCACCCGCGACAGCCAGAAAGGCATCATCATCGGCAAAGGCGGCGTCGCAATCAAAAAACTCGGAATCGTCTCCCGACGAGACATCGAGAAATTCCTAGGCAAAAAGGTCGACCTCAGGCTCTTCGTCAAGGTCACTAAAGATTGGAGAGACAAAGACGCCGCGCTACGCCAGTTCGGCTACGACGTACGCTAAGTTGACTTAACCCCTTACCCTCCCCATAGTTCATAAAAAAAATGAAGACAGAGAACAGACTTCAACAGGCAGTAGCCCAAGCACTTAAACAACTATACGGCGCCGACGTGCCTGCCGACGACATTCAGGTCACAGTCACCCGTAAAGACCAAAAAGGTGACTACACTGTCGTCGTCTTCCCCTTGCTCAAAATCTCACATAAGAAACCAGAGGAGACGGGGGCCGACATCGGGCAATACCTCATTGACAACGTCCCCGATGTCGCGCAAGCCGAACCCGTCAAAGGCTTCCTCAACCTCACCCTCTCCAACTCTTTCTGGGCAGGTGTCGTCGAGGCCGCCGATGCCGACGACGATTTCGGCTACGTCCGCCCTTCCGACGACTCCCCGCTCGTCATGATCGAATACTCCTCGCCCAACACCAACAAGCCACTACACCTCGGTCACGTACGCAACAACCTCCTCGGCTACTCGCTTTCGCGAATTCTATCCGTCTGCGGCAACAAGGTCGTCAAGACCAATATCGTCAACGACCGAGGAATCCACATCTGCAAAAGCATGCTCGCCTGGAAACGTTGGGGCAACAACGCCACACCCGAGTCGCTCAATCAGAAAGGAGACCACCTCGTAGGCGACTACTACGTCAAGTTCGACAAGGAGTATAAGGCGCAACTCGTTGAGCTTCAGCAGAAAGGCCTATCAGAGGAAGAGGCTGAGGAAAAATCCCCCCTCATGCAAGAGGCCCGCGAGATGCTCCGCAAATGGGAGGCCGAAGACCCCGAAGTCCGCGACCTCTGGCGCAAGATGAACGAGTGGGTATATGCCGGTTTCGACGAGACCTACAAAGCCCTTGGAGTCGATTTCGATAAAATCTACTACGAGAGCGACACATACAAAATAGGCAAAGGCCTCGTCCTCAAAGGCCTCGAAGAAGGAAAATTCTACCGCCGCGACGACGGCTCCGTTTGGGCCGACCTCTCAGCCGACGGACTCGACGAGAAGCTCCTCCTCCGCAAGGACGGGACAAGCGTCTACATGACGCAAGACATCGGCACCGCCCGACTCCGCTACGACGAGTTCCCAATCGACAAAATGGTCTACGTCGTCGGTAATGAGCAAAACTACCACTTCCAAGTCCTCTCCATCCTTCTCGACAGGCTCGGATTCAAATGGGGAAAAAGCCTCGTACACTTCTCCTACGGAATGGTCGAGCTCCCCAATGGCCGCATGAAAAGCCGCGAGGGCACCGTCGTCGACGCCGACGACCTCATCGCCAGCATGATCGACACCGCCCGAGAAATGTCCCAAAGCGTCGGCAAGCTCGAAGGCCTTTCCCAGGCCGAAGCCGCCGACGTCCACCGCATCCTCGGACTCGGAGCCCTCAAATACTTCCTCCTCAAGGTCGACCCACGCAAAAACATGACCTTCAACCCCGCAGAGTCCATCGACTTCAACGGCAACACCGGCCCCTTCGTCCAATACTCCTACGCCCGCACCCAATCCGTCCTCCGAAAGGCGGCAGAGGCCGGTGTCAGCGTCCCTGAGCATCTCGCCCCCGAGGCTCTCGACACCAAGGAACTCGAGGTCATTAAGCAAATCGAGCAGCTCCCCGTCGTCATCGAACAGGCCGGAAAGGAATTCAGCCCAGCCCTCATAGCCAACTACGCGTTCGAGACAGCCAAGGCCTTCAACCAGTTCTACCACGACTGCCCAATCCTACGCGAGGAAGACCCGAAAAAGAAAGCCAACAGGCTCCTGCTCTGCAAGGTCGTCGCCAAGGTAATCAAAAACGCGCTTTGGACGCTCGGCATAGAAGTCCCGGCCAGAATGTAAAAAGCGCATAGCATTTTTATAACAAAGCGTCCCCCTCTGCGTAAAAGCGCAAAAAGGGGGGACGCTTTTTCGTCCAAACATGGTGGATGATTCGTCGACATCCCTCAACGACTCCTTCCGCACCCCTGCAACCCTCAAAAAAAACGCTACCTTTGCCTAAAGGCTGGCCGGCAACACCCCTCGTCTGCGCCAGTCCCCAAAAACGACAAAGACTAACTGGCGAAAGTATTCAACAACGAAAAAACTCTCGAAATGAACACCTTGATCCCAGGTACCAATAGGACACCGACAGTCTCTTTCCAAAACGGCAATCTCGCCATCTCCGGACGCTCCTACATGGAGAATTCTGTCGAGTTCTATGCGCCCATAAAAAAACTCGTCGACGAATACAACGGACCAATCAATGTCGAGATAGGTCTCGATTTCTTCAACACAAGTAGCTCCAAATGCCTCATGGACCTCCTCACGCTCATCGACAAAAAATGCGTCTCCGGACACGAGTGCAAAATCAGATGGAGCTACAAGGCCGACGACGAGGACATGAAAGACTCCGCCGAAGAGTTCCGCGACGTCCTTAGGCACGTCACAGTCGAGCTCGAGGAAATCGACGACTAACACCTACACCTACACACAGGCACCGGACACACTACCACCACCTAATGGCTAAAACCCTTTTCGAACAGACCGAAAGATCCCCGCTCGTCACCTTCGACGGCGACGAACTCCTCATAAAGGGGCGATCCTTCATGGACGACGCCGCTGAGTTCTACCGCAACCTCATCGCCAGCATCGCCAATCTCGGTGCCGACTCTCTTGCCATATCCGTCGCGCTCGACTACTTCAACACCAGCAGCTCCAAGTGCCTACTCGAACTCTTCAGAGCTTTCGAGAAGATGAATAAGGAGGGCAAAAACTACAGGATCACATGGTTCTACGAAGAGAATTGCCCCGACATCGAGGAGGCGGGAGAAGATTACCGTGACCTCATGACGGATCTCCTCCCCTTCGAGATTGTATGTCTCGAAAACTAAGCCACACTCCTCCCACGCAAAACACGCCCCCCACAATGAAGAGTCTCACCTCCACTCTCTGCGCCCTTTCCGCAACGGCCGCGACGCTCATCTCCTGCTCACAATCCGTCAAGACCAGGTCCCACGAGAGGTTCGTAGAAAATTGGTCCTTCGCCCTCACCGACACACTCGACGCCTACGAAATCGATTTCGACGACTCTGATTGGCGCATACTCAACCTCCCACACGACTGGGCCATCGAAGGTGACTTCTCACAAGACAACCCTTCAGGTGTAGGAGGCGGCGCCCTCCCAGGCGGCATGGGCTGGTATCGCAAGAAACTCCAAATCAGCGAAGAAGACCTCAAAGGAAGGGTCTACCTCCAGTTCGACGGAATATACATGAACGGTGCCGTATTCGTCAACGGCATCAAGGAAGGACAACGACCCTACGGCTACTCCTCCGTCATATACGACATAACGCCCGACCTCAAAGTCGGAGAAAACCTCGTGGCCGTCAAGGTCGACAACACCGACCAGCCCAACTCACGCTGGTACAGCGGATGCGGCATCTACCGAAACGTCTGGCTCACAAAGACCGACAACATCAGAGTCGCCCCCTACGGCACATGGGTCCGCACACCGCTCGTCAACAAGGCCAAGGCCGACCTCCTCATAACCACCACCATACAAAACAGCAACCCCTATGGCGTCGACGTCGACGTACATACCACCATAACCGACAACAACGGCCGAAGCGTAGCCTCCGAAGTCGGCACACTCCACGTCGACGCCGAATCACAAGCCGACATCAGCCAAAGCATCCGAATCCCCAACCCTTCGCTCTGGGACATCAACGACCCAGTCCTCTACAACGCCCACACGACACTCAAAATTGGTAATCAAACCCTCGACAACTACGACACGCCCTTCGGTGTCCGAAGCCTCTACTTCGACCCCACCAACGGGTTCATACTCAACGACAGGCAAGTCAAGCTCAACGGCGTATGCCTCCACCACGACCTAGGTTGCCTCGGAGCCGCGGTCAACAAGAGAGCCATTGAGAGGCAACTGCAAATGATGGTCCAGATGGGAGCCAACGCCATACGCTGCACCCACAACCCCCCAGACCCACAACTTCTCGACCTCTGCGACAAGATGGGTCTCCTCGTAATCGACGAGTCGTTCGATATGTGGCGTAGGCCTAAGACCGAACGAGACTACGCCCGCTTCTTCGACGAGTGGCACGAGAGGGACCTGACTGACCTCATCCGCCGAGACCGAAACCACCCCTCCATCATCGCATGGAGCATCGGCAACGAGGTCCTCGAGCAATGGGACGAGACAAACACCCAGACAGCCGACGCCCAACAGGCCAACATCGACGTCGCCATGGGACGAGGCGCCAAAAACTCCGCCTCAGAGCAACTCACACCAGGTATGCTCCTCACCCGCCACCTCGTCGAAATCGTCCGAAAAGCCGACCCCACACGTGCGGTCACTGCCGGATGCAACGCCACCGAACCATCCAACAACCTTTTCAAGGCCAACGCGCTCGACCTCATCGGATTCAATTACCACAACGACAATTTCGATTCCGTCCCCTACCTCTTCAAGAACAAGCCCTTCTACGTCTCCGAGAGCAACTCCGCGCTCATGACACGCGGATACTACAAGATGCCCAGCACCAAGACATTCATCATGCCCAAGGATTGGATGTTCTCAAGCGACGACCCCAGCGTATCCTGCTCCTCCTACGACAACTGCCACGTACCCTGGGGCTCCAGCCACGAACGAACAATGATTCAAGTCCGCGACAACGATTTCATCGCGGGCCAGTTCGTCTGGACCGGTTTCGACTACATCGGAGAGCCCACCCCATACTCCTGGCCCGCACGCTCTTCCTATTTCGGAATAGTCGACCTCGCTGGCATCCCCAAAGATGTCTATTACCTCTACCAAGCCGAGTGGCAATCCGAGAAAACAGTCCTCCACCTCTTCCCGCACTGGAACTGGAAGCCGGGCGAAGAGGTCGACCTATGGTGCTACTACAACAACGCCGACGAGGTCGAACTCTTCATCAATGGCAAGTCCAAAGGCGTCCAGTCCAAAAACAAGAATCAACTCCACGCCTTCTGGCGAGTCAACTACGAGCCCGGCCAATGCCGCGTAGTAAGCCGCAAAGACGGCAAGCAAGTGGCCGAGAAGGTCATCAATACCGCCGACCGCCCAGCCGCCCTGCGCCTCATCCCCGACCGCAAGAAGATTCACGCCGACGGCGACGACC
>JAFPDB010000125.1 GCA_017390085.1 Bacteroidales bacterium
CCAAACTCGCCTCTTTCTCCGCTGCCGACCAAGCGACCCTCAAAACCTTCCGCGCCGAGGCACGCTTCGTACGCGCGTTCTACTACTTCTGGGTACTCGACCTTTTCCGCCAAGGCCCTATGGTCACGGAGAACGACAAAATCGGGGCCTACATTCCCGAAGTCGCTAATTCCGAGGAGCTATTCGCCTACATCGAGACCGAGCTCAAAGAGTGCCAAGCCGACATGCTCGACAGGGCGTCGTCTGTCTACGGACGCGCCCCCCGCGCCGCCGCATGGATGCTGCTATCGCGCCTCTACCTCAACGCCGAGACCTACACCAACAAGTCTTACTACACCGACTGCGTAACATACTCGAAAAAGGTAATCGAGGAGGGCTACACCCTCGAAAGCGACTACGCCAAGCTCTTCAACGCCGACAACCACAAGCGTACCAACGAAATCATCCTCCACGCCGTTGTCGACTCCAAACAAACCGTCACTTGGGGCTCCACAACCCTACTCATCTGCGGAGCCGCAAGCACCGGATGCACATCGCCCGACTACAACGTTCAGGACTACGGCGTACAGAGCGGATGGGGCAGCATGAGGGCGCAGAGCCAATTGCCAAACCACTTCACGACGGGCGACCTCCGCTTCATGTTCTTCACCGACCAGCAAGCCATCGAGGTCAAGAACCCGACCGACCAGACGCAAGGCTACATCGTCACAAAATGGACCAACATTACTGACGACGGCCAGATTTCGAGCATCACATCTTCCGATGGCGTCGACACAGACATGCCGCTCTTCCGCCTCGCCGAGGCCTACCTCAATCTCGCCGAAGCCGTCGTTCGCGGAGGTACGGGAGCCACGAAGACCGACGCCCTCAACGCAATCAACAATCTGCGCGATCGCGCCGGCGTTAAGTGGTTCACCGACGCCGACCTCACCCTCGACAACCTCCTCGACGAGCGTCAGAGGGAGATGTACTGGGAAAACACACGGCGTACGGACCTCATCCGCTACAACTATTTCTGCACAAACACCTACACTTGGGACCTAAAGACCAGCGCTTCCGAAGCCAAGTACAACTACTTCCCCATACCGCAAACGGAGCTTACTGCAAACCCCAACTTGAAGAACAAGGAGTACTAACCATTCTCACGATTCTCAGATGAAACAATACATATCACTATTGACCGCACTCGCCATCGCGGCAGCGGGTTTCTCCGCCTGCGACGACGACCTCGACGAGTACAAGGTCAGCGGACTAAGCCAGTCCACGATGGACCTCGAGTCCGCCAACACCGTCACCATCTCCACATCCAACCTCTCTAAGGTCGTCCTCCAAATGACATTCACCGCCGACGGTCACGACCTCTACATCACCAACGACTACGACGCCCAGACAGCTCTTGGCGAAGGAGCCTATTCGCTTCAAGTATCGTCGGCGAGCGACTTCGCCTCCAACACGACAACGGTCCCACTTGCCGACCCTATCAAGGGTCTCAACGACGTGACCTATACCGGTCAGGCCCTCAACATCTTGGCGTCGTCTTTGGGACTTGAAGCCGGAAAGGAGGGCAAACTCTACTTCCGCATCGCGCACTCATACACCAGCGACAACATTCAAGGCGCAACTTTCTCCAGCCCTGTCGAGGTGACCGTCGTTCCGCTCTTCATCGACATGTCGCGCGCCTTCATACTCGACAAGGACAAGACCGCCGCCATCGACACCCTCTACTCCCCATCCTCCAACGGCATTTATGAGGGCTTCATAGGCACCTATGGTGGCTGGTTCAACTTCTGGGTCGAGGACGGAATGAGCCAAGTGTGGGGCAACTACGGAGCCGACGGCAACTTCGCACGTGCCGACCTCGCATCCAATGGCGCATGGAACTTCTGGACCGCCGAACCCGCAGGTTGTATCTATCTGAGCCTCAACACCAACGCTGGTAGCCAATACATCACCTATACCAACCTGTCCACCCTCAGCCTCAAAGGCGGAGCGTCCGCCGACTTGAACTTCGACGCCGCATCCGTCACATGGACAGGATCCTTCACCACAACAAACGCCAACGCCCAGATTACGCTCTCGGGTGTCACCAAAGCCAACGACAACGGCACGGGCGACGCAGCCACGAGCGGACGTGACGGCACGATGGACTTCTCCGCCAATGCCGACGGCTCTCTCTCCATCGGCGGCAACAGCCCAATCGAGGTAGCAACGCCCGGAACCTACAAGATCGTCGTCGACCTCTCGTCTGCCACGTTGTCCTATAAGATCTCCTCTATGGGCGACACGAAAGTCTACCCGAGCTACGTAACCGCTAAGGCTGGCGAAGTTGAGGTTAAGGTCGATTCCGAAATCGAAGGAGGTCTCGCCACAGGACTCTACGTTGGCAAGATTGAGAACGCCACCGCAGGCGCCACCCTCTCCTTCACCGACTCCAACGGCAATGCCGTAGGCGGCACCGCTACGCTCGACAACGCGTCAACATACTCATTCACCCTCAATCTCGCCACCAACGAACTGACTGTCAATGAGATTCTATACACCGTAGCCGAGACTCTCGGCCTATACTACGACGAGAATTATGAGTGGATTCAGGCCACAATGTACAGCGGTTATACCGACGAGGGCGAGCTAAACGGGATTTACAGCGGCCTATTCTACAAGAGTGCCGAAGATTGGAAGTTCTTCGCCAAAGATGGCAACGGGGTCTACTTCGGCGTCAATGACACGTGGGACCAATTCTCCTTCATAAAGGACTCGAAAGCTAATTTCTGGGTCACCGCAACGCAGGCCACGTACCTCTACACCTTCGACGTAAACAACGCCACGTGGTCCGAGACGGTTATCGAGAAAATCGCCCTCACTGGCGACTTCACCAAAGGCGAAGGACAAGACGGCTGGGACCTCGACGAGAAGTTCACCGACAATGGCGACGGCACGTGGACACTCTCTGACGTCAACCTCATCGACGAGCAATGGGGTCCCTACCTTGTCCTCAACGGCGATTGGGATCTTAAGCTCTACATTGCTGCCGACGGCACATCACTCACAACCGTCAACACTGGCAACTTCTTCGCCACACAAGGCGCCGGCACATACGACATCACCATCAACGCCTTGACAAACAGCGTAACAATAACTAAGAAGTAATCACCAACGATGAAAAAATTCATTCTATACCTCGCCTCTGCCGCACTCCTCGCACCGATTACAGCCTGCGACGACGATGACGAGCCAAACATCAAGAAAGAGTGGGTCGAAGAAGACGTCGCCACACGCACACCTTCAAACTTCGTAAAAGGTTGCGACCCGAGCTGGGTCACGGCCATGGAAGACGCCAACTGGCGTTTCCGCGACACCGAGGGTAACGAGGGCGATTGTCTCCAAATCCTTCAGGGCGTAGGCTTCAACGCCTGCCGCCTCCGCGTATGGGTCAACCCCTCCGAAGGCTACTGCAACACGGCCGACATGGTCCGCAAAGCCGTCAGGGCCTTCGACCTCGGATACACGATCATGATCGACTTCCACTATTCCGACAGCTGGGCCGACCCCGCCCAACAACGCAAACCCTCCGTCTGGGACGACTGCGCCACCATCGACGAGATGGCCGACAAGCTCTACGCCTACACGAAAAAAGTCCTCACCGCCGTCCGAGCCAATGGAGTCGACGTGGCCTGGGTCCAGATTGGCAACGAGACTTGCGGCGGAATGCTCAAGACCAATTCCGACGGCTCCGCCACCGACGTCAATGGCCAATTGGGACCTAACTACGTGAAGCTCCACTCCGCGGGATGCAAAGCCGCAAAAGAGGTCTACCCCAATTGCAAGACCATCGTCCACTTCGAGAACGGACAAAACGCCGATAGGCTCAATTGGTCGCTCAACACGCTCAAAGACAATGGCATCGAGTTCGACATCCTCGGCGTTTCGCTCTATCCCGACTTCTCCGACGCCGACTGGTACGCCAACTACGTCGACGCCACAATCAACAACCTCAACAACATCCACGACAGCTTCGGGTGCGACGTCATGGTCTGCGAGACAGGCTGCGACATCTACAATAGCAACGCCAAAAAGGCGCTCTCCGACATCGTCTCGCGCTGCAAGGCTGAAGTCCCGTCGTGCAGAGGCGTCTTCTATTGGGAACCCGAATGCTACAACCCCGGCACAGGCGGATGGAACGGCTACGGCCTCGGCGGCTTCAACTCCAACGGCGCGCCGTCAGAAGCACTCATTGCGGCATTCGGCAAATAAAAGAGCATCCCTCTTTCCACTAAACTAATCTCAGAAGCGCACTCCACCCCCCGGAGTGCGCTTTTTATTGCTACCTTTGGGTACAAACATTTTGCCGCACAGGCCTCACAGGACATGAAACCCTCCAAAACCAATGTAGCCCGAATCCTCGACAAGGAGAAAGTCGAATACGAAATCAAAACCTACGACTTCGACCCCGACGACCTAAACGCGCTACATGCCGCCGAAAGCTTCGGACTCGACCCGCGACGCGTCTTCAAGA
>JAFPDB010000126.1 GCA_017390085.1 Bacteroidales bacterium
AAGCGCGTCCTCGGTCATTGGTTGTGGGGCGTTCTTGGGGTAGATGCATGTGCTTCCGAGGAAGAGGAGCTTCTTGACGCCGTGGCTGAAAGCGTTGCTGATGACGTTGCACTGCATCTTCATGTTTTGCATGATGAAGTCGGCTCGGTAGAGGGTGTTGGCCATTATGCCGCCGACGAAGGCGGCGGCGAGGACTACCGCGTCGGGGCGCTCGTCGTCGAAGAATTTTTGGACGGCGTATTGGTCGGTGAGGTCGAGTTCCTTGTGAGAACGGCCTACAAGATTGTTATACCCTCTTTTTTTGAGGTTTTCCCATATTGCGGAGCCGACGAGACCCCTATGCCCCGCGACGTAGATTTTGGAATCTTTGCTAAGCACAGTGTATGTATTTAGGCGTTAATTACTTAACGATTCCTTTTTCAAGGTATTCGGCCAGGTTTGTTCGGACGCGTTGTCCGGCGTCTTCGGCAGCTACTTTTGCCATGTCGCTGTCGACCATGATTTTGACGAGCTGCTCGAATGTTGTCTTGTTGGGGTCCCATCCGAGTTCGGCTTTTGCTTTTGAGGGGTCGCCCCACAGGTTGACGACGTCGGTTGGACGGAAGAAATCCGGGGAGACCTCGATGAGGACCTTTCCGGTGGCCTTGTCGATGCCTTTCTCTTCGAGTCCTTCACCGACGAACTCGAGTTCGATGCCGACGTGTTTGAAGGCGTAGTAGCAGAACTCCCTTACGCTGTGTTGTACGCCAGTGGCGATGACGAAATCTTCGGGCGTCTTGTGTTGGAGGATGAGCCACATGCACTCGACATAGTCTTTGGCGTAGCCCCAATCGCGGAGGGAGCCGAGGTTGCCGAGGTAGAGCTTGTCTTGCTTGCCTTGTTTGATTCGCGCTGCCGCGAGGGTTATCTTGCGGGTGACGAAAGTCTCGCCTCGGCGTTCGCTCTCGTGGTTGAAGAGGATGCCTGAGCAGCAGAACATATTGTAGGCCTCGCGGTACTCCTTGACAATCCAGAAGCCGTATTGCTTGGCGACGGCGTAGGGGGAGTAGGGGTGGAAGGGCGTGTTTTCGTTTTGTGGGACTTCTTCGACCTTGCCGTAGAGCTCGGAAGTCGATGCCTGGTACATACGGCAGGTCTGTGTGAGTCCGCAAAGGCGGATTGCCTCGAGGATTCGGAGTACGCCCGTGGCGTCGACGTCGCACGTGAATTCTGGGGAGTCGAAACTTACTTGGACGTGGCTTTGGGCGGCAAGGTTGTATACTTCGGTCGGTCGCACTTCGCTCATGACCTGCATGATGCTCATCGAGTCGCCCAGATCGGCGTAGTGGAGGTGGAAGTTTGGCTTGCCTTCGATGTGTGAGATTCTTTCGCGGAAGTCGACAGAAGAGCGACGTATGGTGCCGTGGACTTCATATCCCTTTTCGAGAAGGAATTCTGCTAAGTAGGAGCCATCTTGACCGGTTACGCCCGTGATGAGGGCGACGTTTTTCTTATCCATGTGGAAAGGGTGAGCTAATTGGTGAAATTCGTGAGTGACAAAATTAGGGAGAAGATTGTCAATAAACTACTATTTTGTTATAAATGAGGTAGATGTTATTGCTCAGATAGGAACTTTTGCAGTGCCAAACGGAGGAATAGTGGGTCTTTGGAGCCAGCTGTCTCGCGGGTCGAGTGCATGGCGAGCATGGGGTTGCCGACATCGACGCCCCGGAGTGGTAGTTGGGTTGTCATGATGTTTCCAAGTGTGGAGCCGCCGGCCATGTCGCTCCTGTTTACGAAAGACTGGCAAGGAACGTTCGCTTTTTGGCATGCGAGTTTGAAGACGGCCGCCCCGTCGGCGTCGGTCATATATTTTTGGTTGGCGTTGTACTTAATGACCGGGCCTCCGTTTAGGATGGGGAAGTTTTTGGGGTCGGAGAGTTCGGGGTGGTTGGGGTGGATGGCGTGGGCCATGTCGGCGGAGACGAGGAAGGAGTTGTAGACGGCGCGTTGCGAAGTCTCTAAGTCGAGATTCAGTTTGGCGCAGATCCGCTCAATGACGTTTTTCACGAGAGGTGACGCGGCCCCTTGTTTTGTGCCGCTGCCTACTTCCTCGTTGTCGAGGATTATGAGCATTTTGGATGTTTCGGAATCCATGGTGTCGACGAACGCGCGGTAGGACTCGAATGCCATCGTGAGGTTGTCTTGCTTGGGGCATATGATGAGGGAGTCGTCGAGTCCGGCTATGCAACCGGGCGTCGGGTCGTAGGCGTAGAGGTCGAAGTCGAGCAGGGCGTCGGGCTCAATGTCGAGGATTTGGCAAAGGTGGTCCGTGATGTCAAGATTCTTCAGCGAGGCTGATGCCTGCGTAAGGATTTGCATGTCAACTTGTTTGTTGAATGCGGCGCCCTCGTTGACGGACCTGTTGAAGTGGATGGCCACGCTCGGGATGACTCCGATGGGCTTCTTGAAGTCGACGAGTCTTATCTCGGGGCGCAAGGGGTCATCTCCTTTGCATATGACCCTTCCGGCCAAAGAGATGGGGCGGTCGAGCCACGAGTAGAGGATTGCGCCGCCGTAGGTTTCGACGCTGAGGCGGTTCATGGCGTTGGCGACAGTGGTGGCGCAATGTGGCTTTATGCGGAAGGTAGGGGAGTCGGAGTGGGAGGCTATCATACGGAATCCGTCGCCGGAGAGCAGCCCATTTGCGATTTGGAAGGCTATGAGCGACGTGCCGTTATAGGTGAGGAAATACCGTCCTCCGGGCATGACTTGCCATGCGTCGCGGAGGTCGAGCCTCGTGAAGCCGTGGTCGGTGAGTCTGGCTGCGAAGTTCTCGACGACGTGGAAGGCTGAGGGAGAGTGGGCTATGAAGTCGATGAGGGAATCGCATTCGGCGAGAGCCTCATTTCTTGGTGCGGTCATGGGCTACTTTTCTTGTTTGTCTTTGGAGGGGAAGAGTTTCGCGTACAGGTCGGGTCGCAGGGTCCGGGTTCGCTCGATGGCTTGCTCTTCGCGCCATTTCTCGATGTTGGCCTCGTGTCCTGAGAGGAGGATGTCTGGGACAGCCCAACCGTTGTATTCCGCTGGTCTAGTGTAGATTGGGGCTGCGAGAAGCCCGTCTTGGAAAGTGTCGGTGAGGGCGGACTCCTCGTCGGAAATGGCTCCGGGGATGAGTCGGACGACGGCGTCGACAATCACGCAGGCGGCGAGTTCGCCTCCGGTGAGGACATAGTCGCCGATGGAGATTTCGTCGGTGATGTAGTGGTCGCGTATGCGCTGGTCGATGCCCTTGTAGTGGCCACACAGGATTATGATGTTTCCGCTGAGCGACAGCGAGTTGGCCATCTGTTGGTTTAGCGTCTGGCCGTCGGGGGTGACGTAGATTATGTGGTCGTAATGGCGTTGGGCTTTGAGGTGTTCGATGGCGTCGGCTATGGGTTGGATTGCCATGACCATTCCGGCCCCGCCGCCGAACTGGTAGTCGTCGACGCGGTGGTGCTTGTCGGTGGAGAAGGCGCGGATGTCGTGGGTGTGGATTTCCACCGTGCCGGCGTTTTGCGCCCTTTTGATTATGGACTCGGAGAGTGGTCCCTCGAACATTGCGGGGAAGAGGGTCAGGATGTCGATACGCATTGTCAATCAGTTATATAGTGTTGAAGAGTCGATGCTCCTGACGTTGCGGAAGAACATCTTTAGCTTGTCGATAATGGCGTTGGAGCCGCCTTTGACGTCGGACTCGACGTTGAGGGGCATGACAGGGCTGTGGAGCGAGAGTCGGAAAAGGAACCAGCCTTGCTCTTTGGGGCTGTTGCAGATGACCCTCAGGCCGTCGTGGTTTTGGTTGACCTCTTCCCAGTCGTCGATTTGGGCAACGTATTGCCTAAGACCGTCGAGGATTCGTGCGGCGGCTCGAGTGAAGTCGTCATTGAGTATTGTGAGGCGGAACTCTTTGCTTTCGGTGGGGACGGGGAGTCGGTCGATTAGGGTGAAGAGTTTTTTTCCTTCGTGTTTGAGCTTGGTGAGCCGGATTATGACTTTTGTGGCGAAGTAGGCTCCGTCGTCGCAAAAGTTGTTCTCCTTGAAGGCTGCGTGTCCGCTGGTCTCAACGGCCAGCCAAGTGGGCATGCCAGCGTTGTCGCGTCGGATGGCTTCTCCGATAACGTTGCGGTAGCCGCGCTGGAATCGGCACTGGTGTCCACCGAGGATGTCTTGGACAAAGCGTGTGAGCCCGTTGCTGGTGATGGAGTCGGTGACGATGCTCGTCGCCGGGTGTTCTTCGAGTGTTATTGCGGCGGCCATGGCGACGAACTCGTTGCGGTTGATGGCCCTGCCCTCGTCGTCGACGATGGCGACTCGGTCGACATCGGCATCGAAAACGACTCCCATGTCGGCTCCTGCGAGCAGTACGGCCGTCGAAATGGATCTCATGGCCTCGTAGTCTTCGGGGTTGGGCGAGTGGTTGGGGAATCGTCCGTCGGGCGTGAGGAATTGGCTGCCAGAGGTGTCGGCACCGAGGGGTTCGAGGACTTTCTTGGCGAAGAAGCCGCCTGAGCCGTTGCCGGCGTCGACGACGATTTTGAGGCCGATGAGCGGTTTGGCGGGGTCGTCGGCCACGTCTTTGAGGTCTTGACGAATCTTATCGCGTAGAGTGTTGCTGTAGAACGAAAGGAGGTTGAAGATGTGTATCTCGCCATGCTCTTGGGCGGGGACGTTTTTCGTTGACGAAGCGATCTCGAGAATTTCGGTGAGTTGTTCCTTGTCGAGTTCTGTTCCGTCGTGGAAGAACTTCATCCCGTTCTTGTTGAAGCTCAAATGGCTGCCAGTGAGCATGATGGCGCCGTCGATATCGAGTTCGGAATGTAGCGTGCAGAAGAGCATCGCCGGGGTGGTGGCGAGTCCGCAGCTGAGGGCGTCGGCCCCGACGCTTGAGATGCTTTTCTGGAGTGCTTCGGCGAAGGCTGGGCCCGTCAGGCGGGCGTCCATGCCAATGGCCACTCTAAGCCTGGGCTTTTCTTGTGTGGGCTTGAATTTGTTGCGGAGCCATAGGACGAAGCCGACACCTATCTTGACGACTTTGTCGGTCGTCAGAGTGACATTTTCGCCAATTATGCCGTCAGTGGCTACGCCGCGAATGTCGGCTCCGTTTTGGAGCACTGCCAGGGAGGTGTCGATCATCGTGTTGTTAGTTTTTTGAGGAGACTTCGTCTTTGGCTTGTTGGCGTGACTTGTTGCCCAAGTAGCCGCCG
>JAFPDB010000002.1 GCA_017390085.1 Bacteroidales bacterium
ACGAGCTGATTTTCGGGCAATTACGGAGCAAACACATTTTAATGCCGTGTTAAAATGTTGATTCTTAACGCTTTACGCTCTGCGATATATCTCTAATGTGCTATGTTTGATTGAGTTGCGACGAAGTAGGAAACTTTAGTAGCCTGATTTCCATTATGTACCCTCTCCAGCCTTTAGACTTGTTGCGTTTTGGGCCTTCATTCTCCGCGTCACTCAGCCAAGACGGGCCTTACCATGTAGCCGTAGCTCTTGTCGAAGTCGAGTTTGTGGATGTCGATGGTCTTGCTGTTTATCTTGAGCGAGTAGGCGAAACGGCTGAAGCTCGACAGGTTGGCGGTCCAGAAATAGCCCAGTGGCTCCGCGATTCCCTCGCCGATAATCTCACGGCCGTCGTCGTCAAGGGGCTTGGCGTATCCGGCGGCGGGCAAGAATATGGCCTTTCCGTTTGTACGGCTCACGACGGCGTAGCCCTGCGTGTCGCGCCATGTCGTCCACGCCCAGTCGCACTCGCGGATCAGCTCCTCGAACTGCTCAAAAGTGGGCATTTGCCATCCGGCGCCGAGGTTTGCCGTGGCGATATCGTATTCGGTCCCGAGGAGGGAGGCCACCGATGGGTAGTCGGCTGGGTCGGACGATGTGTTTTCGCCCGTGGGGTCGCCCCAGCCGAAATAGGTACCGGCGAGTTCGGCCCTCTCCGCCCCCACGTTGCGCGAGGCCCACATTGTCGTTAGCCCGAGGTCGACGGGCATCTCGCTGTCGGCTATTTCGAGGTTCTGGGTGGTGAAGCTCATGGGCGCCCCCCAATAATAGGCGGTGTCGATTTTCAGGTAGGCCATGTATGTGTAGCGGGTTGCGGGCGACAGGTCCGTCAGTTGGGCCTCGAAACGTATGGAGTCGTTGGGTGAGACGCCGCCTTTAATGAACATGTCGACTTCGGGGTTCGGGCGGTCGGTCTGGCGCTTGGTGTAGAGGAAGCCCACCTCGCCCGAAAACTTAGCGTCGTTGAGCTTTATGCTGCTTTGGCCGTGCATTGTGGCCGAGAATATGCTTACGGGGGCGGCCTCTGTCGTGTTGACGCTGCACGTCTGCGTGGTGAAATACATCACGCGGCCGAGCCTCAGCGTCTTTCCGTTGCTCTCGCGGAGGTAGGCCCTGTAATAGTAGCGGGTCCCCATGGCGAGGCCTGCCGCTTCGCAAGTGAAGATTTTGGCTTGGCGTTTGCTCAGGATGGTTATGCAGCCTTCGCCATTGGGTCGGGGGTCGGGATTTGTGGCGGAGATTATGAAGCCCCAGGTTGTATATTGAGGCAACGAACTGAAAGACTTGATGTTGAGCTTGCCGGTGAGGGTGGCACTATAATATGTGATGTCGGAGGTTTTGCCCGTTACTGCGGTGTCGGTCGACGTTGCCCAATAATCTTCGTCGAAAAAATCTTCAGGTTCGCGGTCAGGATTGCTAACCTCATTGGTGCACGCCACCATTGCGACAATCGCCAAGAAGGCCGCCAAGATGCGAATTGCGGTTCTCATTTCGGAATGATTTACGTGTTGGATTATGAGCCGTAAAGATAAGAATTTGCCCTATAAATGCCACTTTTCCTTAATACGCTCGAACGTCACGCAACATTTCTGCGACATACTTACCCCCCCTTAAAAACAACGCCACCCTTTCCACAAACCACTCACATTTTAAGTTGCACCCCTTTACTGACCGTCACTCAGCCTAAAAAAATTAGAACCGTATGTCACCTACCCCC
>JAFPDB010000127.1 GCA_017390085.1 Bacteroidales bacterium
GCCCCTCCCCCCCACCCTCGCGCAACAGAAAGCCCGCAAGACCGCCGAGCCCGTGGCAGGCGAACGGATAGGTCAGCTCTTGGAGCGTTGCGGAGTCGACACCAAGCACCAAAAACTCTTCATTGCCCTCAACTGGCGGATATTGACCAAAGACAACGGCCTCATGATGGGCTACAAATACGCCCTGCCCACCCCCGACGACATTGCCGACACCGACAACATAATCAAACGGGCCACCGAAGCCCGGCAAGCCGCCGCGAAACCGCAAAGCCAACCCGAGACGGCGGCCCAGCCCGCGCCCAAAACCACCGCGAAACCGCAAACCGCCGCCCCCCCGCCCAAACAAGAGGCCACAGCCAAACCTAAGCCCCGGAAACCCAAAGAGATAACCGAGCCGCTCTTCGGCAAGAAAAACGAGGTGGTGGAGATAGCGGACAGCAAACTCGAAGGCGCGACCTACTACCTCGTCAGCGGCCACGGCGGCCCCGACCCCGGCGCCCTAAGCACCTACGGCGGCCAAACCGTCAGCGAAGACGAGTACGCCTACGACGTCATCTTGCGCCTGGCCCGCCAGCTGATGCGCCACAGGGCAAACGTCCACATCATAATCCAGGACCCCGACGACGGCATACGCGACGACGCCGCCCTGCCGTGCGACGACCACGAGACCTGCATGGGCGCCCCCATCCCCCTCGACCAGATCCAGCGGCTGCGCCAACGCTCCGACTCCATAAACTCGCTCTACTCGAAAGAACGCGACGGCTACTGCCGCTCGGTCTTCATCCACGTCGACAGCCGCAGCAAGGACAAGCGCATCGACATCTTCTTCTACCACTACATGAAGAGCCCCCGCGGCGAACGCCTGGCCAAGACCCTGCAAGCCAAAATGGCCGAGAAATACGCCAAGCACCAGCCCAACCGCGGGTTTAGCGGCGAGGTCAAAGAGCGCGACCTCTTCGTGCTGAGGGAGACGAACCCCGCGGGCGTATTCATAGAAATAGCCAACATACAGAACAAGATGGACATGGTCCGGCTCGTCAAACCCTCCAACCGCGAAGCGATGGCGCGATGGATTGCCGAAGCCCTGATCGAGGACTACGCCAAAAGATGACAACAGCGAAACAATAAGCCCCAAGGGAGCGTACCACAAAAAAGCAAGACCAGAACAATGAGCCACAACCCCATACCATCAACCTATCGCGACACGGCGCGCCCGACGACGTACAGCGTCAAAAGCGACTGCACCGTCCAAGAGTTCTTCGAGCGGCAGATGAAAGGGAAAAGCCGCACAGCCCAACGGCAGCTGCTCAGCAAGGGAGCCGTCAGGATAGGCCGCCGTCAGCTCCGCAGGCTCGACGAGCTTATCCTGGCCGGCTCGACAATAACCATAGAGCCAAGGCCGGAGCCGCAATTCATCATGCCCCAGGGCCTCACAATCGTCTATGAGGATGATTGGCTGATAGTGGTCAACAAAGAGGCCGGCCTGCTGACCATAGCCACCGACAACGAGAAAGAGCACACGGCATTCGCCTACCTCTCCGCCTACGTCAAATTCTACGACCGCAACGCCAAGATATTCATCGTCCACCGCATCGACCGCTGGACGTCGGGCCTTCTCATCTTCGCGAAAGACGAGACCGTTCAGAGCATCTTGCGCACCAACTGGGACCAGATGGTCCTCTCTCGCCGCTACGTTGCCGTCGTCGAGGGGCGGATGGAGACGACAGAGGGGACCGTGGCCACGTGGATCGACGAGAACCCGAAGACCACGAAAATGTTCGTCTCCCGCCCTGGGACTGGCAAGCGCGCCGTGACCCACTACCGCCTCTTGGACGAAGTCCCGGGGCTGTCGCTCATAGAGTTGGAGCTGGAGACGGGGCGCAAGAACCAGATACGCGTCCATATGCGCCACATAGGCCACACCGTGGTCGGCGACCAGAAATACGGCTCACGCCTCGACCCCATAGGCCGCCTGTGCCTCCACGCCCGCCAAATTGAGTTCGAGCACCCGACGACGGGGCAGATAATGTATTTCGATACTCCCGTCCCGCCCGACTTCGCCAAACTGTTCCGCAGAAACAACACACAATATAAAACAACAAAACCCTAAACAACATGATAGTCAACATCATCATCTACCTCGCCATAGGTGCCCTCGTAGGCTGGCTTGCGGGCAGAATCATGAAAACCAAGACCGGCATAATTGGCAACATACTTGTCGGCGTGATTGGCGGCGTGATTGGCGGCCAGCTGCTTGGCGGCCTGTTCTCGTTCCTGGGCACGTTCGGCGGCTTCGTAACCTCCGTCATCGGCGCGATATTGCTACTATTCGTCATAAAGCTCATCAAAAAGTAACGGACAGGGCGTAACGCCCAGCCGTGCACCCCGCACCGCTCTCGAGGAGCATCCTCCACCCCTACGACCGCCGAAGAGATGGGCAGAGCCCGCCTCCGGCGGTTTGCCATGCCGGGCTGCGCAATCGTTTGCGGCGAGCGGCCGTTTTTCCACAATTTTAGGTTAAAATGCACCATTTGGGCAATAGCATCCACCCGTAAGGCCTAAAAAAGTGTTACTTTTACCATCGAAACATGACGCAACTAATGGATAAGGAAAAAATTGGAATGGCCAGCGACCACGCCGGCTACGAGATGAAAGAGGCCATCAAGGCCCGCCTCCTGTCGGCCGGCTACGAGATAGAAGACTTCGGCACCCACTCGGCCGAGAGCTGCGACTACGCCGACTACGCCCACCCCCTGGCCAACGCCATCAGCACCGGCCGCCTCAAACGCGGCATAGCCTTCTGCGGCAGCGGCAACGGGATAAACATGACCCTCAACCACCACTTCGGAATCCGCTCGGCCTACTGCTGGCAAGACGAGATAGCGAGCCTGGCCCGGCAGCACAACGACGCCAACGTGTGCGTGATGCCCGCCCGTTTCCTGCCGGAGGAGACCTGTTGGCGAATCGCCCAGATATTCCTCTCGACGGCATTCGAGGGCGGCCGTCATCAGAGGCGGATTGAGAAGATAGACCGTTTCTGACGCCAAAAGAATCAAATTACAAACTAATTAACAAGATACTCTTCATGTCTAACGCAACGCAAAAGGCAGCCGACAACATCCGCATATTGGCTGCATCGATGGTCGAGAAGGCCAACTCGGGACACCCCGGCGGCGCCATGGGCGGTGCCGACTTCGTCAACGTCCTCTTTAGCGAGTTCCTGGTGTACGACCCCAAGAACCCGCGCTGGGAAGGCCGCGACCGCTTCTTCCTGGACCCCGGCCACATGTCGCCCATGCTATATTCGGTATTGGCCCTGACGGGCAAGTTCTCGCTCGACGAGCTGAAGCAGTTCCGCCAGTGGGGCTCCCCGACCCCCGGACACCCCGAGGTCGACGTCATGCGCGGCATTGAGAACACCTCCGGTCCCCTCGGCCAAGGCCATACGTTCGCCGTAGGCGCGGCCATAGCCGCCAAGTTCCTTCAGGCGCGCTTTGGCGAGGTGATGGGCCAAACCATCTACGCCTACATCTCCGACGGCGGAATCCAGGAGGAGATCTCGCAAGGCGCCGGCCGCCTGGCGGGCTGCCTCGGACTGGACAACCTCATCATGTTCTACGACTCGAACGACATCCAGCTCTCGACAGAGACCAAGGACGTCACGACCGAGGACACGGCAAAGAAATACGAGTCGTGGGGATGGAAGGTCATCATGGTCGAGAACGGCAACGACGCCGACCAGCTCCGTGCCGCCCTCCGCGAGGCTCAGGCCGTCAAAGGCCAGCCCACCCTCATCATTGGCCACACCGTGATGGGCAAGGGCGCCCGCAAATCCGACAACAGCAGCTACGAGCGCAACTGCGCCACCCACGGAGCCCCGCTGGGCGGCGACGCGTACCGCAACACAATCGCCAACCTTGGCGGCAACCCCGACGACCCGTTCCAAATCTTCCCCGAGGTGGCTGAGCTCTACGCCAAGCGCGCCGCGGAGCTTGAGAAAATCGTGGCCGAGCGCTACGCCAAGAAAGAGGCGTGGGCAAAGGCCAACCCCGAGCTTGCGGCCAAACTCGAAAGCTTCTTCTCGGGCAAAGCCCCCAAAGTGGACTGGGCGGCCATCGAGCAAAAGCCCGGCTCTGCTACCCGCGCGGCATCGGCAACGGTGCTTGGCGCCCTGGCCACACAGGTAGAGAACATGATCGTCTCGTCGGCCGACCTTTCGAATTCTGACAAGACTGACGGCTTCTTGAAGAAGACCCACGCGTTCAGCAAGGGCGACTTCACGGGCCAATTCCTCCAAGCCGGCGTTGCGGAGCTGACCATGGCCTGCGTCTGCATCGGCATGAGCCTCCACGGCGGCGTAATCCCCGCTTGCGGCACGTTCTTCGTCTTCTCGGACTACATGAAGCCGGCAGTCCGCATGGCAGCCCTGATGGAGCAGCCCGTCAAGTTCATCTGGACACACGACGCCTTCCGCGTCGGCGAGGACGGCCCCACCCACGAGCCTGTGGAGCAAGAGGCGCAGATCCGCCTCATGGAGAAGCTCCAGAACCATAAGGGCAAGAACTCGACCCTTGTCTTGCGCCCGGCCGACGCCGAGGAGACCACCCAGGCGTGGAAGCTCGCCATGGAGAACACCGACACCCCGACGGCGCTCATCTTCTCTCGCCAGAACATCGCCAACCTGCCCTCCGGCAACGACTACAGCCAGACCGCCAAAGGCGCGTACGTTGTGGCCGGGTCGGACGAGAACCCCGACGTGGTATTGGTAGCCTCGGGCTCTGAGGTCTCCACCCTCGTGGCAGGCGCGGAACTGCTCCGCAAGGACGGCGTGAAAGTCCGCATCGTCTCGGCACCATCCGAGGGCCTCTTCCGCTCGCAGAGCAAAGAGTATCAGGAGAGCGTGATTCCCGCGGCAGCCAAGAAGTTTGGCCTGACGGCCGGCCTGCCCGTCAACCTCCAGGGGTTGGTAGGGACCGACGGCAAGGTGTGGGGCCTCCCCTCGTTCGGATTCTCGGCCCCGTACAAGGTTCTCGACGAGAAACTTGGCTTCACTGGCGAGAACGTCTACAAGCAAGTGAAGGAGATGCTCTAAAACGGAGCTCGAAAGACTTCTGAATACGCTAAGGGCGGGATTCCTCAAACGGAATCCCGCCCTTTTTCGCTTTGCATGGGGATGAGGCGCAAAGCAAAAATCGCGCCCCGCCGAGGGCGGGACGCGACGTTATGGGCACGATTGGCGAGTTGACGTTACTTCTTTACGATCTTCTTGGCAGAGCCGTTGGCGTAACGGATGATGTAGACACCCGGGGCGTTGGCAGACTTGACCTCTTGGCCCGCGAGGTTGTAGACTTTGTAGTCGGCAGCCTCAGTGAGAGTGACCTCACCGATTGCCGAGGCAGAGCCGCTCGTTCCGGAGAAGGAACACGCCACGGTATTAACTTTAGGAACTTCATTTATGTCCAGCTTCTGGGTCGTGAATTCTTTTCGGTCGGCCGAAATAGTCGCCTCAAGAGTAACTTTGACATCTACCGGAATGAAGGCGAGCTTTACTTTCAATTGGTAGTCTGTTACACTTAATTTGACGGAGCCGTCGGATAGATTCTCTCCTTGTACATCTTTCAAGACAATGTCTCCCAAGCTCACACCACCAAACGCAAAGTCTTTGATGGACATCTTGTAGAGGTTGTTCGCCATGTCGGTGAGCTCGACACTCACTACTTTGTCATTCTGCTGTTGTGGTTTCTGATCACCAACTTTGATTAACAGGTTCCCTGTGTAGTCGGTGGCGGAAGCCGAAGCGAGACAGAGGAGGGAAGAGAGAAAAAGGGTAAGCGCTTTTTTTATAGGCTTAGTTTTTTTCGAGTTAATGACTTAGAATTTGTATGATATGCCAATGGTGCCGAATATTGGATAGAGAGTTTGCTCGATGGTCTTGAAGTCGCTATGGAAGACGCCAGTGAGCCCCCAAGAGAGGTCGACATAGACTCCAAAGTGATTGAGAATCAGCCAATCAGCTCCTGCCATGATTCCGAACTGGGCATTTCGCATATCGTCGGTCATGTCGTAGTTGCCGCGATCTTCGGGCGAATGTCCCATCTCGACTTTGGCACCTGTGGGGGTTTCTTGACGAAGGTAGCCGTCGTAGGCGTAGCCCGATATCTCTTTGCCGAGGAGGGCTGAGATGTAGGGGCCGGCATGAATTTGCGATTTGCCGATGTCGAAAGTCGCCATGAGGGGGACGGTGAGCATCCACTGCTTGACCTTCAGGTAGACGCCGCCCGTGAAGTAGCCTCCGAGGGTTTGGTCGCCTTGTCGGAGCTCGGCCATGTTGTAGGCTTTGGCGTCGACGTCGGTCTCCATGCCTTTGTTCTCGAAACGGGCTCCGACCATCAGGCCGAAGCGTCGAGCCACGTTCTTTTCTACGTCGAATCCTACTGAAAGGTTGAACGCGGGGTTGAAACTATTGAGTTTTCTTATTTCCTCTGGAATTCCTAACGGCGCGGTCGCGCCAACGGAATAGCCGACTCTCGCCCGGAGAGAGAGGCCATCGAGCCCTTCTTGGGCCGAAATGGCGGGGGTGTGGGCGAGGAACGCCAAGGCGAGCGACGCTATGCAGAGAAGTTTTTTCATCTGATTTATTTTCAAATGTTTAGGTTGGGCGAATTGGCGCTAAGGCTCTATGTCGTCGGAAGAGATGACGCGGACATGGTCGACCCAAAGCTCGGAACCGACCGCTCCGACGAAATAGTCCCCGTTGATGCTCGAGGAGAAGACGACGGCGAGGCTGTAGCCATGGTTTTGGAGCACTTCTTGGCTGAAGTCGGTCCGGTATTCGTAGTCGACGCTGAATTTGGTCCATTGGTCAGTGTCCTTGACGTCGGCGATGGCCACCGCCACGACTCTGTCGCTCGTGAGGACGTTGGAGCCGTTGAGCATGACCTCGTTGCCTTCGGCGTCGCGGTTGGCGTAGAAGACGGAGTATATGGAGCCTTGGTCGGCGACGTCGGCGGGGAGCATCGGGGCGTCTTCATTGTCGACTTTGCTTTCCATTGGGCCGGGCTTGTACTTGTAGTAGCCCTCTAAGCGTATGGGTTTGTAGCTGACGGGGCGTCCGAAGAGGGTGGACTCCAAGGCGCTCATGAGCGCGCTGGTGAGGTCGAACTTGCCGATGAAGAGGTTTCCGGCTGCTATGGGCATCTTGAACATGGCTCCCAACATGCCTGTGGACCTGGTGACGAGGTGTGCGCAGCGTCCGTCGTAGCCGTCCTGGTCGGCAAAAGTCGGGTAGTCCTCGGCTGGCGAGGTGCTGTTGGTGAGGCTGAATCCGGCATTGCCCGAGGCCCATATTTTGAGCGAGTCGCCGTTGGCGTCGAACTCTGCCCAATCGTAGTAAGCAGTCTTGCCACGGGTTATGAAGTAGGGGTCCTCGAAGTCGAACTTTCGGACGTCCTGGTCGACCTTGACGAAGACTTTGTACTGGCGGGACCACTTGCCGTCTTGGCTTGTGACGGTGTAGACCACGGGGCCGTTGGAGAAGTCTTGTGGCGTGCCGCTTTGGGGCTCGATGGTGGCGCCGTCGGTTATGGAGAAGACGGGCGCGAGGGAGATGAGCTGTTCGCGGAGGTGGGCGCCGGGCTGCATCTTGAAGGTGAGCTCGGTTTCGGTGGACGTGATCCGGACGATGGAGTCGGAGGGGTTGATGAAGAAAGACTCGGGGTCCGAGACGTGGACGTAGGCGCTGAGGATGTCGCACTCCTTGTTGAGCGGCTCGTCGGCTATGCAGCCGGCGAGGGAGAGCGAGATGGCGAGCGGTGGTAGAACCGCTGTGATAAATGATTTCTTCATGATGGGCAAAGGTAGTCAATAGTTGTGTGTGGAGTCGGCCTAAAGTGAGAGTATTTGGTCAATTTAGAAGGTTTTTGGGACAATGTGATGGGCGGAAGGGATGATGTTTTGGGTAAATTTGCAGAAAAAGAAGAAGTTCATGAATGTAGTTGAGATTTCGGAGGAGGAGGCGCGCCGGACGCTGACCATAGACGTCGACAAGATAATAGCGGCGAAGAGCAATGGCAAGAGGGTTCCGCGCTTCGTGGTGAACTATTTGAAGCGCACCATCCATCAGGACGACATAAACGAGTATATCGTCTCGCGGAGGAATTGCCGCGGGATAGAGTTTGCGGATGACATATTGCGGAAGTTCAAGGCGACGATGGACGTCTACGGGCTGGAGAAGGTCCCGTGCGAGGGTCGTTTCATTTTCGCGTCGAACCACCCGATGGGCGGGCTTGACGGCATGGCCCTGATAAGCGCGGTGGGTCGCAGGTTTAGGGATTTGAAGTTCCCCGTGAACGACATGCTCCTTTTCCTGAAGAATTTCTCTGATATTTTCCTTCCCGTGAATAAGACGGGCGCGACGAGCCGTCGTGCGGCGGAGCTGATGGAGGCGGCTTTAGCGAGTGACAGTCAGGTGCTTATGTTTCCTGCGGGGCTGTGTTCTCGGAAGCAGAAAGGGGAGATTATGGACCTGGAGTGGAAGAAGTCTTTCGTGAGTAAGGCTGTGGAGTATAAGCGGGATATAATCCCAGTGTACATAACGGGTCGCAATAGTGATTTTTTCTACAATCTGGCTCGGATACGCAAGGCGTTGGGGATAAAGTTTAATATCGAGATGCTTTACCTGCCTGACGAGATGTATAAGCAGGAGGGTAAGCACGTGGATGTGGTATTCGGGGAGCCAATAAGTTGGCAGGGTCTTGACGCGAAGGACGCGAAGGGTGAGGCGGCCCGGATAAAGGAGCTTGTGTATGGCCTTGGGGCGAGAGCGCTTTAGGCTCTGCTGATTTCATGGGGGGCTTATATTTAGGCCTTTGGGGAAGCGGGATAAAGGCCGCGGCAGTTGCGCCGCGGCCCGAGAGTTTTTTGTCTTGATGTCGTTCGAGGCGACTTCGACGCACGCTCAATGTCAGTAGTTATAGTCGACCCTCTATACGTATTCTTCACCATTGCAGCTGTAATTTTTGCGGCTATGGCATGAGGACGGGTATGACAAAAGGGGCGGCCAGAAGGCCACCCCTTTTGAAGTATGCTGTCGAGGGGATAGGATGCTATGGTGGTGGTTAGCGGTCTTTTACGGCTCGGATGGAGAAGCCCATCCAGACATCTTCGTTTTTGGAGACGGAGATGATGGAGGAGTTGTCTTTGGGTTCGACGTCGAAGCGGAGGCAGCAGGCGACGTCGTGAGCTTGGCCGAGTGTGCCGGTGAGGTAGTAGCCTGAGAGTTTGCCGGTGTATTTTTTGTCGTATTCGTCGTTGTGGACGATTTTGTCGTTGTAGCAGACGCCGGCGCATGGGAGGATGATGCTGTTGCCGTTGGCGGCGGTGAATCTCATGGCGGAGCGTGAGGGGGTGAGCCTCTCGGCGGCCCAAGAACAGTTTTTGTAGAGTTCTTTGACTTCGTCTGCTGTGGGGAGGCGCCAGCCGTCGCCAGCGGCTTCGAGGGCGGGGTCGAGCAGGCTGACGGATGTTATTTCGGAGCTTATGAAATAGTCGAGGTCGATGGAGTTGTGCGCGTAGTTCTCTTGGTTGTAGGTCTCTTTGGGTACAAGTTCGCCCCATGCGATGTGGAATCCGTCGGAGGTGTCGGATTGGGCGCCAAGGTTGGCGTCGGCCCAGAGGACGGAGAGTCCGAGGTCGACGGCTTTAAGTTGTTGTTTTTGAACCTCAGGGAGGGGTGGGATGGTTATGTTGAAAATCTGAGATTGTGTGGAGGTGTTGCCGACTGTCAGGACGAGGCGGGCAAGGTAGGTTTGTCCGGAGTTTTGGAAGCCACGGGCGTAGACGTCGACCAGGTCGTCGAGGTCGGAAATGAGGTCGGAGACGCTTTGTGGCTCACGGAATGAGTCGGGGTCGGAGGATGTGGAGAAGAGGAGCGTGACTTTGGGTAGTTGTTCGGCGGGAATGAGGGATGTGGAGTCTGCCTTACTGCGGATGGTTGCTCTGACGTGGACCATCTGTTGGGGGTTGGCGTAGACTTGTATGGAGGTGTTGTCGAATTCGTAGGGGCACGAGTCGTTTGGCTTTTCGGGGTTTTGGGTGTCGTTGTCGTCGTCGAAGCCTTTGGAGCAGGAGTTTAGGGATGCCGCGGAGAGTGCGATGGCGAGGATGGCGATGGCAGTAGTAATGGTTCTCATGTGTGGGGGTGTAGTGAGTGATATATGTTTCGCGTGGTAGGGAGGTATTTCCGCCTGTGATTGTTGGTTGGATTTAGGGTGGTTGGCGGCAGGAGGTTGATTTTAGAAAAAATCCCCACTATCGGGAGGATAGCGGGGATATTTATTGAGAGTCGTGTCAGGGCTTACTTGCCGGCGATGACGCGAACCATCTCGCAGCACTTGTTGGAGTAGCCCCACTCGTTGTCGTACCAAGAGAGGACTTTGACGAAGGTGGGATCGAGCTGGATGCCGCCCTTAGCGTCGAAGATGGAGGTGTGGGGGTCGTTGCGGAAGTCGGTGGATACGACAGCCTCGTCGGTGTAGCCGAGAACGCCTTTGAGTTCGCCCTCAGAAGCTTCCTTCATGGCCTTGCAGATCTCGTCGTAGGTGGTAGCCTTCTCGAGCTCGACGGTGAGGTCGACGATGGAGACATCGGAAGCGGGGATACGCATGGACATGCCGGTGAGCTTGCCGTTGAGTTCGGGGAGAACCTTACCTACAGCCTTGGCAGCGCCAGTGGAGGAGGGGATGATGTTCTCGAGGATGCCACGGCCGCCGCGCCAATCTTTCTTGGAGGGGCCGTCGACGGTCTTCTAGGTAGCGGTA
>JAFPDB010000012.1 GCA_017390085.1 Bacteroidales bacterium
CAGAAGTGCCAGATTGATCAGGTTCTCTGTTGTCTCAGGATTTGCTATAGGGATAAGAATCTGCTCGGAAAGCTCATTCTCCCCCTCCTTTTCCCCTGTTCGCCCTATTTAGCCACTTTTGATGTTTTCGCATTTTGCGACAAGACTCCGCGGCCATCCCGTAATGTAATCCCCCCACGCAAGTTTTTCCCTCCATTCCAGAGTTTTTTTACTTAACTTCACGCTCCCGTATAGACTAAAGAATTTCTCAGAATAATGAACGTTTCATATAATTGGCTGAAAAAATACCTCGACGTCAACCTCACGCCCGACGAGCTTTCAGCCCTCCTCACGTCCATTGGACTCGAAGTCGATGGGATGGAGCAGACCCAAAGCATCAAAGGCGGCCTCCAAGGCCTCGTCGTCGGAAAAGTACTCACCTGCGTCCCCCATCCCAATTCCGACCACCTCCACGTCACCACCGTCGACGTCGGCGCCGATAAGCCACTCGACATCGTTTGCGGAGCCGCAAACGTCGCCGCCGGCCAGAAAGTCATCGTCGCTACCGTTGGCACCACCCTCTACGACGGCGACAACTCCTTCACCATCAAGCCCTCCAAGCTCCGCGGAGTCCCATCCAACGGCATGATATGCGCCGAAGACGAAATCGGCGTCGGCACCGACCACAACGGCATCATCGTCCTCCCCGACGACGTACCCGTAGGCACCCTCGCCAAAGACTACTACAAAGTCGAGTCCGACACCTGTTTCGAAGTCGACATCACCCCCAACAGGGCCGACGCCGCATCCCACTACGGAGTCGCCCGCGATGTCTACGCCGCCCTCCGTGCCAAGGGGCAGGACCCACACCTCTCACGCCCATCTGTCGACGCTTTCACCCCCGACGACAACCGGCCCGGCATAAAAATCGACATCCAGAATCCACAAGCCTGCCCGCGCTACAGCGGCATCCTCATCGAGGGCGTGACCGTCAAGGATTCGCCTGAGTGGCTCCAGAAAGCCCTTAAAGCCATCGGCCTCAACCCCATAAACAACGTCGTCGACGTCTCCAACTACATCCTCTTCGGCATCGGTCAGCCGCTCCACACCTTCGACGCCGACAAAATCGACGGACAGACAATCGTCATCCGCAATTGCGCCGAAGGTACGCCATTCGTGACCCTCGACGGCCAGGAGCGGAAACTCAGCGCCGACGACCTCATGATTTGCGACGCCAATAAGCCTCTCTGCATCGCCGGCGTCTTTGGTGGTCTAGAGAGCGGAATCTCCGACTCCACCAAGCGCGTGTTCATCGAGAGCGCGTGGTTCAACCCCGTCTCCATCCGCAAGACGGCCCGACGCCACCAGCTCAGCACCGACGCCAGCTTCCGTTTCGAGAGGGGCACCGACCCCGACAACGTCATCTACGCCCTCAAACGCGCGGCCTTGCTCATCAAGGAGGTCGCCGGCGGACAAATCGTCACCGATGTCCAAGACGTCTACCCCAATCCCGTCAAGCCGTTCGAAGTCACCATCAGCCGACGCCGATGCTTCAACCTCATCGGCAAGGAGATCCCTGAGCCGACGCTACAGACAATCCTCAGCTCTCTCGAGATGAATGTCTGCCAAGACGATGGCGACGAACTCCAACTCCTTGTCCCGCGCTACCGTGTAGACGTCACCCGCGAGGCCGATGTCGTCGAAGACATCCTCCGCATCTACGGCTACGATAAGATTGAGCTCCCTGGCGAGAACCGTACGACTGTCGTCTACGCCGAGAAGCCCGACCGCACAAAGGTCATGAACATCATCGGCGATATGCTCGCCAGCCGCGGCTTCACCGAGATCATGAACAACACCCTCACTCGCGCGGCATACTCCGACATCCTCCCCCAGACTTGCCCCGCCGACCGCAATGTCCTGCTCGCCAACCCCCTCAGCTCCGACCTCAACACCCTTAGGCAGTCGCTCGTCTTCGGCGCGCTCGAGGTCGCAAGGCTCAACCGCAACCACCGCAACGCCAATCTCAAACTCTTCGAGATGGGCAACGTACAGTCGCGCAAACCCGATTCCGACAAAGCCGACTACAAGAGCTATTCCGAGAGCTACCACCTCTCGCTGCTCATGACGGGGCTTCGAGCCGAGGCCAATTGGGCCACTAAGGCAGAGCCGGTCACTTTCTTCGACCTCAAGACCGAGGTCCGAAACGTCATTGCGCGCCTGGGCCTCAACCCGCAGGCCATCACCGAGGAGCCAATCTCCGACGACCTTTTCGCCGAAGGCCTCCAACTCAACGTCGAGAAGACAAAGACGCTCGTCAAGTTCGGCGCTGTCAATCCTGCCGTACTCGCCAAGTTCGACATCGACGCCCCCCTCTTCTACGCCGAGTTCGACGTCAAGACCCTCATCGCCAAGAGCGCACAGCAGAACAAGGTCCACTACGCGCCCGTCCCCAAATTCCCTGCCGTCAAGCGCGACCTCGCCCTACTCGTCGACACCGAAGTCACATTCGCCCAGATTAGCCAGCTCGCCCGCAAGATCGAGAAAAAGCTCCTCAAAGAGGTCTCGCTTTTCGATGTCTACCAGGGCAAGAACCTCCCCGCCGGCAAGAAATCCTATGCCGTCAGCTTCATCCTCCAAGACGAGGAGAAAACTCTCAACGACAAGCAAATCGAGAAGGTCATGAGCCAAATCACCGCAGCCATGTCCCGCGAACTCGGTGCCGAGCTAAGGTAATAACCCTCCCTAAACCATACCGGGCGCAGAGTTGGTCCTCTTTTCCCTCCTCGGCGCCCGGTTTCCACTTTGATATGTCAAGTTCGGTAAGCTGTTGGGCATAAATTCAGAGCATATGTTTATGGTACTGACCGACGTGCCAACCAAAGAAAACGTTTCCGTCATCGAGAAGCAGTTTGGTATACAAATCTCATATGTCGAAGATTTCAAACAAAGATTCCAAAGCCTCTTAAACAAAGACATATTTGAACCACAACAACAATAGCTATTCCCCAACCCCCTAATCCTCACCTCAGTGGAAAGCGCAAACCAATATAAAAGAGACAAAAGGGAATGGACTATAATCAGTCTCTTCCGCCAAAACTATGCGCATTTCCCAATCGGAGACCTCCACAAAAGCGAATGCCCCGACTTCATCCTCGAAACAACTTCCCGTGCCGGCCGAAACCGTAAAATCGGCATCGAGCTCACCGAACTGAAATACGAGCGCGCCGACCAGCGCTTCAACATGAGGGCGCACGAAGACTACCTCTCCAGAATCATGGACGCCGCGCTCTCCTTCTTCAGGAAGTCACACGACCTCATCCTCAACGTCGACGTCCATTTCTCCGACTCCCTCTCACCACTCATCCTCTCCAGCCCCGAAGACTCCGAGGCCGACCTCCTCTCGACCGCCCTCGCCGAGACCATCGCCCAAATCGTCATCGACAACCTTCCAGATGCCACAGGCAAACGCTACGAAGTCGACAGACGATACAAATATGGTGACATCAACCTCCCACAGCACATCGAGTCCATCTCCATCACCAACGTCACCGGCCGACAAGAAGAACCGCTCTGGTACGCCAGCATGTCAACACACGTCAAGCCCATCTCCGTCGCCAGCATCGCGCAGCGAATCAAGGACAAAGACGCTAAAATGACACACTACGACCCAACATGCGACGAACTTTGGCTCGTCATCATCCAGAACAGCTTCCTCATGTCACGAACCTACGACCCCGTGGCCGCCCGCCATGCCCTCAAACACCGATACCCCACTCGCTTCAATCGAGTCTTCGTCTTCGAACGCAGCGAGGGGCGAATCTCACAGCTACAGCTCATCAAGAAGCCGCACTAAGCCCCACACCTTGCCATTTTGACGCAAAAAGACACCCTCGCGCTCTGACATATTGGCAACCACCACCCCACGCCACACAATAAACTGACAAAAAATCACAATCCCCACTTTGGCACAACCTTTGACATTATGCAGTCGTCCGCGGCAAACAAAACAAAAAAACAAACACAGCCAACGACGAAATTCATTTAGAGTATAAGAACTTAAAAAAATACTGCAACCATGTCAAAGATCATCGGTATCGACCTCGGAACCACAAACTCCTGCGTAGCCGTAATGGAAGGCAACGAGCCCGTCGTCATCGCCAATAGCGAAGGCAAGCGCACAACACCATCCATAGTAGCTTTCATCGAAGACGGCGAACGTAAAGTCGGCGACCCCGCCAAACGCCAGGCCGTAACCAACCCCCACAAGACCGTCTACTCCATCAAACGCTTCATGGGCGAGTCCTACGACCGCCTCGCCAAAGAAATAGAGCGAGTCCCCTACACCGTCAAGAAAGGCGACAACAACACACCGCGCGTAGACATCGACGGTCGACTCTACTCCCCGCAGGAAATCTCAGCAATGGTCCTCCAGAAAATGAAGAAGACCGCCGAAGACTACCTCGGACAAGACGTCACCGAAGCCGTCATCACCGTCCCCGCATACTTCAACGACGCTCAACGCCAAGCCACCAAAGAAGCAGGCGAAATCGCCGGACTCAAAGTACGCCGTATCGTCAACGAGCCCACTGCCGCTGCACTCGCCTACGGACTCGACAAAAAGAACAGCGACATGAAGATCGTCGTCTTCGACTGCGGCGGCGGCACACACGACGTCTCCGTCCTCGAACTTGGCGACGGCGTCTTCGAAGTCAAGGCCACCGACGGAGACACACACCTCGGAGGCGACGACTTCGACCACCGCATCATCGACTGGCTCGCCGACGAGTTCAAAAACGAAGAGGGCATCGACCTCCGTCAAGACCCCATGGCACTCCAACGACTCAAAGAGGCTGCCGAGAAAGCAAAAATCGAACTCTCCAGCACCACCTCTTCCGAAATCAACCTCCCCTACATCACTGCGCAAGGCGGAGTGCCTAAGCACCTCGTCAA
>JAFPDB010000013.1 GCA_017390085.1 Bacteroidales bacterium
CCATGGGCTACGGCAGCGGCCCCGAGCTCTACGCGCGTGTCGCCCCCTCCCCCTACAATGCCGACAGCCTCTTCAACGAGGCAATCAAGGTCGCCAAGCAGGCCGACATCGTCCTCTATTTCGGCGGTCTCGTCAAGGCGCATCAACAAGATATGGAAGGCGGAGACCGAATCCAGTACGGTTTGCCTTTCGGACAAGATGAGCTTATCAACGCGCTCCTCCAAGTCAACAAGAATGTCGTGGCTGTCATGATTAGCGGCAATGCCGTCGCCATGCCATGGGTCGACAAGGTCCCCGCCATCGTCCAGGGCTGGTATCTCGGCTCCGAGGCCGGCACCGCGCTCGCCGATGTCATATCGGGTAAGGTCAACCCCTCCGGCAAACTGCCTTTCTCTTTCCCCGTCCGTCTCGAGGACAATGCCGCCCACAGCTTCGGCGAGGAGGTTGTCTATCCGGGTGTCGAGAAAGACTCCTATCGCGAGGAGTACAAGGAGGGCATCTTCGTCGGCTACCGCTGGCACGAGGCCAAGGGCATCAAGCCGCTCTTCCCATTCGGCTACGGCCTCAGCTACACCACTTTCGAGATTTCCGATGCCAAACTTTCTGCCCAGAGCCTCGGAAAGGACGATGTGATTACAGTCACAGCAAACGTCAAGAACACCGGCAAGCGAGAGGGCAAGGAGGTCGTACAGGTCTACGTCGGAATGAAGAACAGCCGTGTCGAGCGCGCCCCAAAGGAGCTCAAAGGCTTCGCCAAAGTCGCCGTGCAACCCGGCGCCCAGCAGCAAGTCCAAATTCAGGTCCCTGTCAAGTCTCTCGCTTTCTTCAACGAGCAGGCCAACGAGTGGGAGGTCGAGAAAGGCGACTACACGCTCTTCGTCGGCAATGCTTCCGACAACATAACCGCCGAACTCCCGTTTAGCGTAAAAGACTAACACTCAATCAGATAACATTCTAGCTCAAATATACAACTCGAGAGACCGCGTCGCCTCTTTCTGTCACTGTTTGACAACTTAGTATTAGTATGTTTGGTTAACGGTCAGCGATTCTTCGCTGGCCGTTTTTATTCCCTCCAATAGGGTAGGGGGCGCGTACCCGAATAACAGTCCCTCACATATAACTCCCCACGCCAGACATCACCCACCTTTGCCTTCGGTCAATAATCCATGCCAATAATGAAAACAAACTATCAGATTCTCACTGCCATACTCATACTCTCTTTCTTCCCCTCTTGCGACAATGATGGCGACGACGACGAAATCCTCGAGCCGCAATACTCTGTCGTCACGGGCCAAAAGCACTCGTAGAAATCGCCGAGACATCCTCCGCCATCCCTACACTCTCCATTCCGACCGCTATCTCAAGTCCTCTACCGTCACCCTCACCGACGTAACGGATGCAATCTCCAAAACGCATACCTACACGTGGTTGTAGCCCCTCTCCCAGCAACCTCTTCACCACTCCTGCCCGGCCGCGGTCAAGCCCCCAAAGACAAACCCCATTCTGTCACCAAACGACACGCATAACCAAAAATCAATTACATTTGTCGCTCGGAAACTAAAGCGATATGACGATGAAAGACCCTGAAAAAGACACCCAAAAGAACTTTCTTCAGAAAAACAGTAAGACGATATACATCATATTGCTCTCGCTGCTCGCCTTGTTGCTGTTGTCGGCGCACATCCCCGGTTGCGCCAACGTCTCCGGACTTGTCACGCCGCCCGTGGCACTCTTCTGCGGACTCGCCTTCGCGCTTCTCTGCGGACAGCCCTACCCGACGTTCAACAGCAAGATGTCAAAATACTTGCTCCAGTATTCCGTCGTCGGTCTCGGTTTCGGCATGAATGTCGAGAGTTGCCTCCAGTCGGGCAGCGACGGTATGCTCTTCACCATCGCCTCCGTCATTGGCACCATGATCATCGGTTGGCTCATCGGCCGTAAGGTCCTCAAAGTCGACACCAAAACCTCATACCTCATAAGCTCCGGTACCGCCATCTGCGGCGGTAGCGCCATCGCTGCCGTAGGACCAGTCGTGAAGGCCGACAACAGCCAGATGTCCGTAGCCCTCGTCACCGTCTTCGTCCTCAATGCCGTCGCGCTTTTCATCTTCCCTCCAATCGGCCACGCGCTCGACCTCTCGCAAAAAGACTTCGCCACATGGGCAGCCATCGCCATCCACGACACAAGCTCCGTTGTAGGAGCCGGTGCCGCCTACGGCGACGAGTCCCTCGAGATTGCAACCACCATCAAGCTCACACGAGCCCTATGGATTATACCACTGGCACTCGTCACTTCCTTCATCTTCAAGGCCAAGGGCCAAAAGGTCAAGGTCCCACTCTTCATCATTCTATTCATCTGCGCCATCCTCATCAACACCTATCTCCTCTCCCAAACCCTCACGGGCGCCTGCGTTGGCAACGCCATCAATCTTATCGCCCGCAAGTTCCTCACCCTCAGCCTCTTCTTCATCGGGGCATCCCTCACCCGCCAGACGCTCATGTCCGTTGGCCTCAAACCCATGCTACAAGGCGTCATCCTCTGGGTCGTCATCAGCCTCGTCACCCTCGCCTACATCCTCATCTGACCTACCTCCCCATAGCATCCGCCATTCTCAGACCCTGCCGTCAATCTTGTCAAGAGAGTGGTCACAAGAAATGCGGCACTCTCACTCCCGCGTCCTCCACCATAGAATTCCAGACTCGCCGTCAAGAAAAAAAATCACCCAGCTATTGCAAATCACAATTCTTCCCCCTAAATTTGCATCGTCTTTCAATAATGGCCGATTCGTCTAACGGTTAGGACATCAGATTCTCAATCTGGCAATAAGAGTTCGATTCTCTTATCGGCTACTCCAAAAGCTGCCTTACTCAGGTAGCTTTTTTCGTACTTAAACAATACAGTTCACCTCTCTCGCAAAATGGCAGACAATAACCGAAAAGTTAGGGTCCGTTTCGCGCCAAGCCCAACAGGCGCTCTACACATAGGAGGCGTCCGTACCGCCCTCTACAACTACCTCTTCGCACGTCAACACGGTGGCGATTTCATCCTCCGTATCGAGGACACCGACAGCCAGCGTTTCGTCCCGGGCGCCGAAAACTACATCATCGAAAGCCTCAAATGGTGTGGAATCCACACCGACGAAGGTGTCGAGCAGGGCGGTCCGCACGCACCCTACCGCCAGAGCGAGAGAAAAGAGATATACCTCCAATACGCCAAACAACTCGTACAAAGCGGTAACGCCTACTACGCCTTCGACACCGCCGAACAGCTCGACGCACTCCGCAAACAAGCAGAGGCCGAGGGCAAAACCTTCGCCTACGACCACACCGTCCGACGCCAACTCCAAACATCACTCGCCCTCACCCAACAAGAAGTCGACGAACGCATCGCGAGAGGCGACAACTGGGTCATCCGCTTCATGATGCCCGAAGACGAGGATGTGCAAATGGACGACATCATCCGTGGCCACATCGTCATAAATACCAAGACTCTCGACGACAAGGTTCTCTACAAGAGTGCCGACCAGCTTCCCACATACCACCTCGCCAACATCGTCGACGACCATCTCATGGAGATTACCCACGTCATCCGTGGCGAAGAGTGGCTCCCATCACTCCCACTCCACTACCTCCTCTACAGAGCCTTCGGGTGGCAACGCCCCGAGTTCGCGCACCTGCCGCTTCTCCTCAAACCACAAGGACAAGGCAAACTCTCCAAGCGCGACGGCGACAAGTTCGGATTCCCGGTCTTCCCGCTCCAATGGGACGCACCAGACGGATCCTCCGCCATGGGCTACCGCGAGAGCGGCTACCTCCCCGAGGCGTTCATCAATATGCTCGCCCTCCTCGGATGGAACCCCGGAACCGAGCAGGAGATTTTCTCCATGGATGAGCTCATCAACGCCTTCTCCCTCGACAAGGTATCCAAGAGCGGAGCGCGCTTCAACCCCGATAAGGCCAAGTGGTTCAACGCCCAATACATCCGCATGGCCGACGACCAGCGACTCGCCCAGCTCGTCCAACCCATCTATGCCCAGCGCGGCATCTCCGTCACCATCGACCGCGCCGCACAAGCCATCGCGCTCATCAAGGAGAGGGCAACCTTCCCCGTCGACCTCGTCGACCTCACCCAGAAACTCTTCGTCCGCCCCGCGGACTACGACGAGAAGTCCGTCGCCAAGTTCTGGAAAGCCGACAACGTCGCCCGGCTCGCCGAGCTCCGTCAACTCCTCGAGGCCGATTCCATTACCGACCCCGCGGCCGCAGAGGCGCGCGTCCACGAATGGATTAAGTCCAAAGACTACAGCATGGGCCAGCTCATGAACACTCTCCGCATCGCCATCTGGGGAGTAAGCCAAGGACCTAGCATCTTCCACATCATCTCTTTCATCGGCAAAGAAGAGGCTCTCGCCCGTATCGACGTCGCGGCGGCGTCCCTTGGACAAGGGGCGTGAGACGGCCGATGACTCCATCAACGATGATTCCTTCACCCACAGCCCCACGAGCTTCAGCTCCCGTGGGGCTTTTTATTTATATCTTTGTATTCACTCTTTAGCTTTCTATACCATGCCATCAATATCCCAACGCGGCATCATAATGCCCTCCTCGCCCATCCGTAAGCTCGTCCCCTATTCCGACGACGCCAAGGCCAGAGGACTCCACGTCTTCCACCTCAATATCGGGCAACCCGACATCCTCACGCCCGATGTGGCTCTCTCCGCCGTCAAGAACGCCAAGATTCCAATCGTCGAGTACACCAATTCCGCCGGGATGCCCGAGTACCGCCGAAAGCTCTCCAAGTATTACCAGGCCGCGGGCATAAACCTCACGCCCGATCAGATGCTCGTCACCTGTGGCGGCTCCGAGGCCGTGCTTTTCGCTTTCATGAGCTGTCTCGACCCACTCGACGAGATTATCGTCCCCGAGCCTTTCTACGCCAACTCTGAGGCTTTCGCCGCAGCCGCCGGCGCTTGCGTCGTCCCCATCACGGCCACCATCGAGAACGGTTTCACACTCCCCAGCATCGAGGAGTTCGAGAAGGTCATTACCAACAAGACCAAGGCCATCATGATCTGTAATCCCAACAACCCGACGGGATACCTCTATTCCGAAAAGGAGATGATGCTCCTCCGAGATCTCATCATCAAGTACGACCTTTTCCTCATTTGCGACGAGGTATACCGCGAGTTCTGCTACGACGGGGCCAAATACTACTCCTCAATGTATCTCGAGGGCGTCGAGGAGAATGTCATAATGGTCGATTCCGTCTCAAAACGGTATAGCGAGTGCGGGCTCCGAATCGGGCTGCTCGCATCCCGTAATAAGGCGGTCATAGCTTCAGCTCTCAAACTCGCCCAGGCCCGGCTCTGCCCTCCGACTTTCGGACAAATCGCCGCCATGGCCTCACTCGACGTCCCCGACGAGTACTTCGTCGAGATGAACAAGGAGTATTGCAAGCGACGCAATTTCCTTCTCGACGGGCTCAATAAGATTCCCGGCGTCTATTCTCCAATGCCACGAGGAGCTTTCTACACCGTCGCGCGTCTCCCCATCGACGATTCCGACCGTTTCTGCAAGTGGCTCCTCGCCGATTTCAGCTACAACAACCAGACGGTCATGCTCGCCCCCGCCGCCGGATTCTATTCCAACCGAACACTCGGGCGCAATGAGGTCCGCATCTCCTATACTCTCAATTGCGACGATCTCGCCATAGCCCTCGATCTTCTCGCACGCGCGCTCCGCCTCTATCCCGGCCGCACGCCCGAGAGCGGCTCGCCTCTCACCGAGTTCGAGAAACGCCAGCGCGAGGCCGCTTCCATCTAATCCCCCTTTCCAGCTTTGGCAAGCCTCAATATCTTCATCGCCAAGCGGCTCATCGACGGCGCACCGCAAGGCCGCCGTTTCTCCGGCCCCGCCATTCGTGTCGCCACGGCTGCCGTAGCTCTCGGCATGGTGGTCATGATCATTTCCGTCGCTGTCGGGCTCGGTTTCAAGATGGAGATACGCGACAAGATTGTCGGGTTCGGGTCCCATGTCCAGCTCACAGGCTACAGTCTCAACAGCTCTTTCGAGACGCCGCCTCTCCCCTACGATTCCGCGCTCGTCGCCGATGTCGTGCGTGTCCCGGGCGTCCGCGCGCTGCAACCCTATGTCACAAAGCCCGGAATCATCAAGACCGACGACGCTTTCCAAGGCATTGCCCTCAAGGGGGTCGATTCCTCTTTCCATTGGGATTTCATCAACTCCTGTCTCGTCGAGGGCGAGGTTCTCGAGCTCCCCGATAGCGCCAAGTCCGACGGCATTGTCCTTTCGCGCTCTCTCGCTTCAACTCTCAATCTCTCGCTCGGCGACCCAGTCAGGATGTTTTTCGTCAACGCCTATGGCGTCCGTGCACGACGTTTCACGATCCGAGGCATTTTCGATTCCCATTTCGACGAGTTCGACAACAGTCTCGCCTACGTCGATATGCGGCACCTCGTCCAACTCAATGATTGGCAGCCCGGCACCATCTCTGGCTATGAGGTGCTTCTCGAGAGTTTCGATCTCATGGACGATGTCACCGATTCCCTCGCATCAATCGCCATGTCGCACGTCTCGTCCGACGACGACGATGTAATCCGTGTGGCGGACATCCGCCGTCTCCAGCCGCAAATATTCGGCTGGCTCGCGCTTCTCGACCAGAATATTCTCGTCATAATTGTCCTCATCATCGCCGTCGCGGGGCTTAATATGGTCTCTGGACTGCTCATCCTCATTCTCGAACATACCAATGCCATCGGCATCCTCAAGGCCGTCGGCGCCAGCAATTCCTTGCTCCGCAATGTCTTCGTTCTTATGGCATTGAAGATTGTCGGCAAGGGTCTCCTCATCGGCAATGCCGTAGGTGTCGGTCTCTGTCTCGTCCAGAAGTTCACGGGTGTGGTATCTCTCGATCCCCATAATTATTATCTCGATTCCGTACCCGTTCTCTTGAGCCTCCCGCACCTCGTTCTCCTCAATGTCGGAACCGCGCTTCTCGCTTTTGTCCTTCTCCTCGGCCCCTCTGGTCTCGTGGCGCGCATCTCTCCTGTCAAGGCCATCCGTTTCAATTGACCCCTCTCATGGCAGATACGCTCATCGTAATCGCGGGTCCCACCGCCGTCGGCAAGTCCGATGTGGCCCTCCATGTCGCCGAGGCGCTCTCTTGCGAGATTATCTCTGCCGATAGCCGCCAAGTCTATCAAGAGATGCGTATCGGCACTGCCGCGCCATCCGACGCTGACCTCTCGCGTGTCCCGCACCATCTCGTCCGTTGCCGTTCTGTCCTCTCCCCACTCAACGCCTACGATTTCGAGCAGGAGGTACTCCAAATTCTCCCCGGCGCTTTCATGCGGGGTGGGGGAGTGGCCGTCCTCGCTGGCGGCTCAATGATGTATGTCGATGCACTCTGCCGAGGCATCGACCCCATGCCCGATGTCCCGCCAATCCTTCGCGAGCAGCTTAAAGCCGAGCTCGAACAGCGTGGCCTCCCACACATGGTTTCACGTCTCCAAGACCTCGATCCCGACTATTGCCGTCACGCCGATCTCCACAATCCGCGCCGGGTTCTCCACGCGCTCGAACTCTGCATCGTCAGCGGAAAGCCCGTCTCACGTCTCCGCACAGGTCTTCCCAAGTCGCGCCCTTTCCGTATAATCAAGTTCGCCATCTCACGACCGCGTCCCGAACTCTACGACCGCATCGACGCCCGTGTCGACCAGATGGTCGCCGACGGTCTCATCCCCGAGGCCCAGTCCCTCGTCCACCTTTCGCATCTCCCTGCCCTCCAGACCGTCGGCTACCGCGAGCTCTTCTCTCATTTCCGTGGCGGGCTCCAGCTTCCCGAGGCCATCTCCCTAATCAAAAGAAACACACGCCATTACGCCAAGAAGCAAATCACTTGGCTCAATGCCGATCCCGACTATATATCCCTCCCAGCCACGTCCGCGCTCCCCGCCATCCTCAACGCCCTCTCCACGGCAGAATAAAAATCTCTCAAAGAACAACTCCCTCACTCTTGCAAATCCTAAAACAAAAAACTAATTTTGCGTCACCAAAACACAACGGCCGATTCGTCTAACGGTTAGGACATCAGATTCTCAATCTGGCAATAAGAGTTCGATTCTCTTATCGGCTACCACAAGGCCCGAGGGGGAACACCACC
>JAFPDB010000128.1 GCA_017390085.1 Bacteroidales bacterium
CTGGCCCTCCTTCCTCGACGGCATCGGCAACGGTCTCGGCTACGCCAAGATCCTCGTCATCGTCGCATTCTTCCGCGAGCTCCTCGGCTCCGGTACGCTCCTCGGCTTCAACGTCCTCAACTACGAGCCTATCAAGAACGCCGGCTACGCCAACAACGGCATGATGCTCATGCCCGCCATGGCACTCATCGTCGTCGCTTGTATAATCTGGTGGGAGAGGTCGCACAACAAGGACCTTCAGGAAAAATAAGTACCACGCCCCCCTCTCCGCAACAACCGACGAGGGGGTATATCGAGATTCTTTTAAATGGAAAACGTTAGTCTGATAAGCTTGTTCGTCCGCTCGATTTTCGTGGACAACATGATCTTCGCGCTCTTCCTCGGCATGTGCTCCTACCTCGCCGTATCAAAGAGCGTGAAGACCGCGCTGGGTCTCGGCGTCGCCGTAACCTTCGTGCTCTGCGTCACGCTCCCAATCAACTACCTCCTCCAGACCTATGTCCTGGGCAGCGGCAAGTTGTGCGAGGGTGTCGACCTCACATTCCTCAGCTTCATACTCTTCATCGCCGTCATTGCCGGCATTGTACAGCTCGTCGAGATGTTCATCGAGAAGTTCAGCCCCACGCTCTACTCGCAGCTCGGCATCTTCCTCCCCCTCATCGCCGTCAACTGCGCAATCATGGGTGGATCGCTCTTCATGCAGCAGCGCGTCGGACTCGACGCAGCCGATCCTAAGTTCATCGGCAACATCGTCGACACTCTCGTCTACGCGCTCGGCTCCGGCATCGGCTGGCTCATCGCCATCGTCAGCTTTGCGGCTATCCGCGAGAAGATGGCCTACAGCAACGTCCCCGCCGCTCTCAAAGGCCTCGGCATCGCTTTCATCATCGTAGGTCTCATGGCCATGTCTTTCATGTGCTTCTCCGGCCTCAAAATCTAAACAACGCTTTTTAGGTAACTACAATATGGATACAAACCTTATATTGGCGAGCATCGGGGTATTCCTGACGATCATCATGCTGCTCGTTGTCATCCTCTTGGTGGCCAAGCGTTTTCTCGTGCCCTCCGGCCCGGTCAACATCACCGTCAACGACAAGGACAACCTAACCGTCGAGTCCGGCAGCTCGCTCCTCTCTACACTGACCTCCAACGGCGTTTTCCTGCCATCCGCCTGCGGCGGCAAAGGATCCTGCGGACAGTGCAAGTGCCAAGTCCTCGAGGGAGGCGGAGACATCCTCCCCTCCGAGAAGGGACACTTCTCGCGCAAGCAGCAGCTCGACCACTGGAGGCTCGGATGCCAAGTAAAGGTCAAGAACGACCTCAAAATCAAAGTCGACGAGTCTGTCCTCGGCGTCAAGGAGTACGAATGCACCGTCATCTCCAACTCCAACGTCGCCACATTCATCAAGGAGTTCAAAGTACAGCTCCCTGAGGGTGCCCACATGGACTTCCTACCCGGTTCCTACTCCCAGATCCGAATCCCCAAGTTCCAACTCTCCTACAACGACTTCGACAAGGAGCTCATCGGAAGCGAGTACCTCCCCGCATGGGAGAAGTTCAAGATGTTCGACCTCAAGTGCAAGAACGAGGAGGACACCATCCGCGCGTACTCCATGGCCAACTACCCCGCAGAGGGCAACGTCTTCATGCTCACCGTACGTATCGCCACCCCGCCTTTCAAGCCCGACCGTAGCGGCTTCATGGACGTCAACCCGGGCATCGCTTCCTCCTACATCTTCTCGCTCAAACCGGGCGACAAGGTCATCATGAGCGGACCCTATGGCGACTTCCACCCACACTTCGACAGCAAGAAGGAGATGATTTGGGTTGGCGGCGGCGCCGGCATGGCACCTCTCCGCGCGCAAATCATGCACATGACCAAGACACTCCACACCACCGACCGTCAGATGCACTACTTCTACGGCGCGCGTGCCCTCAACGAGGTCTTCTACCTCGAAGATTTCCTCGGCATCGAGAAGGAATTCCCCAACTTCCACTTCCATCTCGCCCTCGACCGTCCCGATCCCGCCGCCGATGCGGCAGGAGTCAAGTACACGCCAGGATTCGTCCACAACGTCATGTACGAGACCTACCTCAAGGATCACGACGCACCTGAAGACATCGAGTACTACATGTGCGGCCCTGGCCCAATGTCAAAGGCCGTCGTCAATATGCTCGAAGGCCTCGGTGTCGAAGACTCCAGCATCATGTACGACAACTTTGGCGGCTAAACGCCGAAGAGTCATAATCACCACAGCCCTGGCTTCCTCGCGAAGCTGGGGCTTTTTCTTGCATAGTTATGAAGACCGAACAACTTTGGCTTCGCATGTACGCCAACCTCCAAGAGCAGTCGGAAGTTGTGGACTTGCGCATGAAGCTGGGTTGGGTGGGTTTCGGCATTTACGTTGGCATTCTTTGCCTGCTGCGCTGTTTGAAGCATAGAAGGGTTTGGGGGACTACCACCCCAAAAACAAAAAGTACACCTCCCAATTCAATACACATTAACGAATAGTTACAACCACACCCTTCTGTCCGTCGCCCTTTACTTGGCTACGATTGAAATTCTTAAACACATATACACAAACGGGTTAGAACGCCAGTCCGCCGATTTGTCTCCCGTCCCCTCACTTCTTTTGATAACAAATCGCGACCATTAGCAACATTCTGTCCAATTAACAATCACTATCTATGCGAATTAATTGATTAACAGTCGATTGTGACATGGTGTAACATAAAGATGCTTTCGACAGGTAACATGGCGTCCCCAAATCGTTATCAATCGTAGACCCGGTCGAACTTCAAACAGAAGTTAAATTTGGCAGTGTTTTCCATGGGGCGGTAACGACCGCTTCTGAAAGCAATTGATAAAATCAATTAAAAAGCCTTATGATAAACAATCTGAGAATCAAAACACACGGCCGCTACGCCATATTGGCGTGGCTGCTTGCCTTGCTACTATGTGTTCAAGGCATGACGACCTCAGAGTGCCTCGCGCAGGCACAATCCGCCACGGGCACCGTCGTCTCCGCTTCTGACGGTCAGCCTCTGCCAGGCGTCAACGTCGTCGTCAAAGGTACCACACTCGGCACTATCACAGATTTCGACGGTAAGTACTCCCTTCAGGTCGAGAGTGGTTCCACTATCGTCTTCTCCTTCCTCGGCTTCGAGAATCAGGAGATTGTCTTCAACGGCGCGCCCATCAACGTCTCTCTCGTCGAGGAGGCTTCCGACCTCGAGGAGGTCGTAGTCGTGGGCTATGGCGTCCAGAAGAAGAAGCTCGTCACCGGCGCTACCGTCCAAGTCAAGGGCGACGATGTCCAGAAGCTCAACACAAACAACGCACTCCAGGCCCTCCAAGGCCAGACCCCGGGCGTCAACATCCAGTCCACATCTGGACAGCCAGGCTCCGCACTCAACGTCTCCATACGCGGTCTCGGTACCGTCGGCAATAGCCAACCTCTCTACCTCATCGACGGAGTCGGAGGCGACATCACCACACTCAACCCTGCCGACATCGAGAGCATCGACGTCCTCAAAGACGCCGCCTCCGCCGCCATCTACGGCGCGCAGGCCGCAAACGGCGTCGTCCTCGTCACGACCAAGAGCGGAAAGGAGGGCAAAGGACTCGTCTCCTACGACGGCTACTACGGCCTCCAAAGCGTCTACCGCAAGAACGAGGCGCTCAACGCCCGTGAGTACATGGCCATCATGGACGAGGCCTCGCTCAACTCCGGAGGCGCACCCAACGACTGGGCAAGCTACTCCGACATCATCAACCCCGACGGGACGCCTATGTACGACACCAACTGGATTGACGAGATTGTCGAGGATAACGCCGTCACACAGAGCCATAACCTCTCCATCACCGGAGGCTCCAAGACCTCCAACTACGCCATCTCGCTCGGCTATATGGGACAAGAGGGCGTCATCGGCGGCTCGCAAGTCTCCAACTACGACCGATACAACTTCCGCGTCAACTCCGAGGCAAAACTCTACGACGGATTCCTCACCGTCGGCGAGCACGTTGGCGTCGTCTACAAGGAGCAACGCGGAATGGGAACGGGCAACATCTACAACAACAACATCCGCGGAGCCTACGTCACCTCGCCACTCTCACCCGTCTACGAGGATGGCTCCGACAACTACTACTCGCCCGCCAAGCAGACTTGGAACAATGGCGACGGCAACCCTCTCGCCAATATGATGCTCAACCGATACAACCGTACCAAGAACATGAGCATCGACGCCAACGTCTATGCACAAATTGAGCCCATCAAGGATCTCAAAGTCAAGACCTTATACTCCATCAGCTACGGCGGATCAGAGTACCGCTCATTCACCCCGATCTACACCAGCAAGGACGGAGTCAACGGCTTCGCCGCAACCGACCAGAGCACCTATTCCGACACCAAGGTCGACCAGAGCCGCGGCAGCGGTATCAGCCAAGTTTGGCAAAACACCGCAAGCTACGACTTCACCATCGCCGACGAGCACCACGTCAGCGCGCTCATCGGTACCGAGATGAGCAAGTATGACGGCGGCAGCGTCGGTGGCTACAACACCACGCTCATCGCAGGCTTCACCGACTGGGAGCACGCCTACCTCGACAACACCGAGGGCACTGAGAACAAGAGGGTCACAGGCTCGCCCTACGACAGCACGCGCGGCGCCTCCTACTTCGCCCGCCTCGGCTGGAACTGGAACGAGAAGTATATGGTCAACGCAACCTTCCGTTGCGACGCAAGCAGCAAGTTCGACGACGACAACCGCTACGGCTTCTTCCCCTCCGTCTCCGCGGGTTGGACTTTCTCCGAGGAGAGCTTCATGGACGCCGTCCGCGATATTATCGACTTCGGCAAAGTCCGCGTCAGCTGGGGACAGGTCGGCAACGCCAACATAAACTGCTACCAGTACCTCGCACCCGTCACCACTTCCAATGTCGACTACAACTTCGGCGTCGGAGGCGGACAAGAGGCATCTGTCACGGGTTCCTACGTTGAGCGACTCGCCAACTCCGACGTCAAGTGGGAGACCTCCGAGCAAATCAACGTAGGACTCGACCTACGTCTGCTTGCCAGCAAACTCTC
>JAFPDB010000129.1 GCA_017390085.1 Bacteroidales bacterium
AGAAAGGTGGCGAGATTATTCCGAAAATCGTCGGTGTGGATAAGGAGAAACGCAGTGAGACATCAACCCCTGTCGAGTTTCCTACCGAGTGTCCTGTTTGTGGGGCGAAGCTGGTAAGGATGATAGGCGAGGCGGCGTACTACTGCCCGAACTACAACGGTTGCGCCCCCCAAATTGTTGGTCGCCTCACGCACTTTGTCGAGCGCGGCGCGATGGACATCGACCAGCTTGGCGACGAGAAGATTGAGCTTCTCTACCGTCACGGGCTGCTTAAGGACATTTCGGATTTCTACACCCTGACGGCCGAGGATTTCCTTACGTTGCCAGGCTTTCAATTGAAATCGGCGAATAAGGCCGCCGAAGCCATTGCCGAATCTAAGAAACAGCCTTTCGAGCGAGTGCTTTTTGCTATAGGCATTCGTTACGTCGGGGCAACGATTGCCAAAAAATTGGCCTCTGCCTTTCGTGATATTGATAACCTTATTGCGGCGCCCCTCGAGCAACTCATGGCGACTCAAGACATTGGCGAGGTCATTGCGCAAAGCGTCCGGACGTTTTTCGACAACGAGGACAACTTGGCGCTCGTCGAACGGCTGCGTAATGCGGGATTGCAATTGAGCGCCAAGGAGCAGAAGCTCGAGTCGGACAGCCTTGGCGGGAAGCAATTTGTGGTGAGCGGAGTTTTCGACACCATAAGCCGTGACGACTTGAAGGAGCTGATAGCCTCGCATGGAGGGAAAGTCATGAGCTCCATTTCAGGAAAGACCGACTACGTTGTCGCCGGGGCGAACATGGGCCCCGCAAAGCTCGAAAAGGCTCAGAAACTCGGGGTCGGCATTATTAGTTACGACGAATTACTAAAAATGATAGGAACAGAATGAGCGGTGTGATTATGAGATTTAGACAGAGGGTCGGAGATTTGCTCAACAACCTTAAGCAGGTCAACGTTCCTCAGTCTTTCAAAGGGCCGTTAGCAGAAAAAAAGCGAATTCTCGTCATTGGGCAAGTCTCGTCGGAAGACGACCGAAAAGAGATTCAGGCCGTGAAGAAAGAAGCTCGACTCATGTCGCCTCAGGCAGAAATCTTCATCCTGGGTTATTGCGATGACGAGAAAAAATTGCCCATAAGTGATAAATATGAGGAATATTTCTCACCCAAGGATTTGAGTTTTTTCTTCAAGATAAAGAGCCAACGGTTGCAAGACACCCTCTCGAGCGGTTACGATATTCTCATCGTGGCGAACGGATTTGAGTGTGAGCGACTTAACTATGTCGCAAAATATGCGGTCGCAAGCCTACGAGTTGGTCGTGCTGGCACAATTCTTGATAGAGATGGGGTGTTGAACTTCGTTATTGCCACGTCCAATGGCGACCGCATTAGTGACAAATGAGGAGCTGCCTCCAAATGGTTTTCGAAACTAAACAATAAACATCAATATGAAAAAGACACTTACAGCATTAGTATTGTGCATGACCTTAGGCGTGACATTCAGTGGCTGCCGCCACAAGGTCGAACGAGTAGCCGTCGACGAGCAAATCGACCTCAGCGGCCGATGGAACGACACGGACAGCCGTCTTGTGGCAGAGGAGATGGTCAGCCAAGTGCTTGAAGGCGAGTGGATTGCCGCCCACCAGCGCACCCACAGAGGGCAGAAGCCAGTCGTCATTGTAGGCCTCGTCTACAACAACACGAGCGAGCATATAGATGCCAACACGTTCATCAAGGACGTGGAGAAGGCATTCGTCAAATCGGGTCGCGTTCGTCTTGTCCAAGCTGGCGAGAAACGTGAGGAGCTCCGCAAGGAACGTGCGGCTCAGCAAGATTTCGCTTCGAGCGAGACCGCCAAGAAATGGGGACGTGAGCTGGGAGCTGACTACATGCTCCAGGGCGACATCGCATCAATCACCGACCAATACAAGAAAGAAAAGGTGGTTTACTACCAAACTTCTTTGGAACTCTCTGATTTAGAGACAAATGAAGTCGTCTGGATTGGCGACAAGAAGTTGAAGAAATACATTGTAAAATAACAGTAAATCGCGCCGACTAAACAAGGGCGGACGGTCTCGGCAAGATTCCGTCCGCCTTTTACATTAGGAACCCACCCTTTGGGACAAGCACTTCCGTACATCTATGAAAAAAAGACTCCTAACCATTTCTTTTACAGCCATTTTCCTCTTCCTGCCAAGTTGCCAGACCTACTATTCAAAGACACTGGTTTTCAATGAAAAATTCGAGAGTGGCGAATACTCCAATGCGCGCGACTACCTCGATTCGCAGAAAAAGCTAAAGAGCAAGAACGGCAAGGTGCTCTACAACTTGAATTACGCCACATCCTCTTTCTGGATGGACGACGTAAGGAACAGCATTGCGCACTTCGATACGGCGGACAAATACTCGGAGGATTTCATCAAAAACTATGCGTATGAGGCACTTACGATGATTTCTAACCCGACAGTGCGCCCCTATGAGCTTGAGTATTTCGAGAACGTGATGATTCATTTCTACCAGGCTCTCAACTACATAAAGATGTCGAACATGGAGGAGGCCCTTGTGGAATGCCGCCGCATGAACCTCGTCCTCGAAAGGCAGAGCGACGCCTTTAGGAAACACGACGGCAAAAGGTACAGCCGCGACGCGTTTGGCCACTTGCTCATGGGCGTCGTATACGAAATGACTGGCGACAATAACAACGCATTTGTGGCATATCGTAACGCCTTAGAGATCTATCAGGACGACTATTCCCCGATGTACGGGACGAGCATCCCCCGGATGCTAAAGCAGGGCCTTGTTCGTAGCGCATATAGGACAGGTTTTGCGGGCGAGGGTCGGAAGTATGAGAAGATGTTCGGTATAAGTTACGACAACACCTCTTCGGCAAAGGGGCGCGTCGTAGCGTTCCTTTTTGATGGCATGTCGCCCATAAAAGAGGAGGCATCGTTCGATTTTGTAAAAACAAGCGGCGTAGGAGTAGCAAGTTTTACATGCAGCGATGCTGGTTTACGGATTCCCATTTTCATTGGCGATTGTTCAGATTCGGAGAAAAGCTCACTAAACGACTTCTCTTACGTCCGATTAACACTGCCTGCCTACGTTGACAGAAAGTGGCGTTGTGAAGCCACCATGAGCGTAAATGGTAAAAAAGTATACGCCGACGAAGTAGAGAACATTAGTAAAATAGCCCGCCAGAGCTTGAAAGACCGTATGTGGCGCGAGGTTGGGAAAGCCATTCTGAGAGCCGCCGCAAAGGAGACGATGCACCAAGTAGCCGCCAAACAAAACGAATACGTTGGCCTGCTTGTAAACATCGCGAACGCAGTGACGGAAAAAGCCGACACTCGGTGCTGGATGTCGTTGCCAGCCCGAATACGTATTGTAGACGTAGAGCTGGAGCCTGGCAAATATGTTTTTGATTACGCGTCTTGCGGCACGCGTACGGCTGAAGTGGAGGTGAGCGCCGGCCTCACTTCAGTTCTTTGCTTTAGAGGTTTCTGAACCCATGGCTTTGTAGGCCTGCCAGCGTTCGTCGTCTTGCCAGAGGTCGTAGTCGGGCCAAATGGCCACGGTGTTTATGAGCTCGTTCATTTTGTTGGTCAGGACGATGGCCAGATTTGGTCCGAGGCTATTTGAGCTGTTGAGTACGGCTGCGAAACAGATGCCGTCCGGCCGGCGGCAAAGGGCGGCAGACGTCGCGGAGAGCGTGCCCGTGCGGAACCAGGCGTCGCCAATGACTTTACGCCATCCGATGGGGTCGAAACGAGAGTCGGGGTCGGTCATATCGTCGATAGTGGCTGGCGAGAGCAAGTCTGGCACCGTGGCGAAACCGTCGATTGAAAGAAGGAGTTTCACGAGGTCTGGCGTGCTGACGACCCAGCCTCCGGCTGCGCCAAGCGTATGGATGTCCGAACCGCCGTATGCGCGCGTCGAGAGCTTACGCCTGTCGGCGTAGTCGCCAGTCTTGTGGACGGTGTCCAATTCGTGGTAGACGACCTCGTTTTCCAAGCGGTCCTCCTTATGCGAGAAGCCCACTCTGGCATCAAATATCCCCAGTGGGGCGAAGACCTCGCTACGGACAAAACTCTCGTATGGCATGCCCGCAGCCTTTGCCACGACCTCACCTAAGATTCCGTAGCCGAAATTTGAGTAGGAGGAGTACGCTCCAGGCGCGTAGTGCAACGATTTGCCTTGCATGAAGCGGATGATGTCTTCCATCGAGACTGGCAGTTCGCGGCCCATGCCCTCGGCCACGATGTAGGGCATGAACATCGGGTCGCCATATCGTGTCGTCCAGCCGCCTGAATGGTCTAATAGGTTTCGGACAGTGATATTTGCCATGCGGCGGTCTTTCATTGCCAAATACACGTTGTCGTTCAGCACACCCGTAGGTCCGAAGACCTTCTGATTTAGGTTCAGTTTACCTTGCTCAACCAGACGCATGACGGCCACAGCCGTTACGAGTTTTGAGACGCTTGCGACCCTGAGCACGTTGAAGGGCTGCATGGCTACGCTGTCCGCGAGGTCAGAATAGCCGAAACCTTTGGCGAAAACCAGGCGTCCGCCCTTGCTAATGGCCACACTTATCCCGCCCCTGAGATTCTCCTTGCGCATAAACTTAAGCAGTTGACTGCCAATCTTTTCGACCAAGAAGTCGGGGCTGCTGTCGTTGGCTATTCTGAAAGAGGCGGGTAGGGTTGCGTCTCGTGCTGAAGCGTATTCGACGTTGCCCCCGATTGAGACATCGGAACGTGAGAGCCAGAGGGCCGGTGGTAATGCTAAGACTCCGAGAATTAATGATTTATGCCACAGGTTCAGTCTCATCTCGCAACGCCGCGCAAGTGTTTGAGGATGAAAGCGTTTCTGAGGGCAAGGCACAGGGCCAAGGCAACGGCCAGAGTTGGCGCATATTGTATTTCGCTGATTATCAATACGAAATAGGCGGCAATCATTATCAGATTGGCGGTGGCCATAACCATGGTCGGGAATGCCTTGCGACGAACCATAGTGACTATCATCGGGACGTAGAGAATCGAAGCCCACAGGACGTTGTAGTTGTAGGAAGTAATCTTGATTTCGGATACGACCCACAAAAACCAAAACAGGATGGAGAGTAACGTCATGATTGAGAAAAGGGTGAAGTCAAGCCACCTCAGCCATAGACGTCTCTTGTCCTCATATACGCTTATCGCAATGACAATCAGCAAAATCATGGTAGCCACGATCGACGGAGAAGGTATCCAATTTGCGGATTGTCCAGTTTCCTGACGCCGCAAGAGGACTTTTGGCTCGCCTAAAAGGTGTTGTTTTAGCAGGAGGGCTTCAAGATAATCTGGCAGAAAGGCTTTCTCGTAATCGGAGACTTCGCGGTCTGCCCTAACGCCGAGAATTAGGTCTATTCCAGTCCCATACCATTTTTCGGGCCCGACGTATTCGTGAATGCAGGAGCGGAAAGTCTCGTCGGGATTCTTATTATTGCAATCGACTGTTTCCTTGTTGGTTATCTTTAGCGCGAAATCCCTTATTCGCGTTGCGCAGTTGTCGAAAAAGAAGTCGTAGCGATAGAAGCGCCTCCCTGGCTCCAGCAGGTTGTACATAAGGAACTTTTCAACTTCCGCCTTTTGGTCGGTTGACAATATCATCTCCCGCTCAACGACGCCGCGCCCCTCCATCTGATAACAATAAAGGAATCTGGAGAAATCTGAAGGAGACAGCATATAGTCGAGTGTGCCGCTCAGGAACTTGGGTACGAAGAAAGGAGTGCCGAAATCGAAAGTTCCGTAATTGAAAACGACATCGAACCCTAAACTTGAATCTCGCACCCTAACGGCACTATGACCATACGCACTGTAAATCTCCTCGCCAGCCGTACAAGTCAGTAAAGAGATGTAAATCGAATCTCCTTCAGAATCTACACTGTTTACTGCATTTGATTTTACGGAAGAGAACAGTGTAAGTAAAACAAGGAGTAAATATTTACAATATCTAATAACCCGCATGGTGTAAATATTTACAGCAAAAGACCACCAACAAGCTCCTTTACGTCGTTTACATTGTGCCTATTCATGTAATCCTCAATCCCTTTTACAACTTTAATGGGGGTCGTAGGATCGAGGAAATTGGCAGTTCCGATTTGCACCGCACTTGCGCCAGCGAGTAAGAACTCGACGGCATCGGTGGCATTGGTTATGCCTCCAAGTCCGACAATAGGGATCTTGACCACTTTACTTACTTGCCAAACCATCCTGAGCGCCACAGGCTTAAGGGCCGGACCAGAGAGACCCGCCGTGACGGTGGAAATGACGGGGCGTCGTTTCTCGGCGTCGATGGCCATGCCAAGCATGGTGTTGATGAGGGAGACGGAGTCCGCGCCGGCTTCTTCGACCGACTTGGCGATGGAAGCGATGTCCGTGACGTTTGGCGTGAGCTTAACCATAAGGTGTTTTGGGTAGACGTTTCGGACCGCGGAGACGACTTTGGCCGCCTGCGCGCAATCGGTACCGAACGCCATTCCGCCCTGCTTTACGTTGGGGCAGGAGATATTCAGCTCGATGGCGGGAATGTGGTCTAACGACGCAATGCGCTCGGCCGTCTTGGTATAGTCGTCGACAGAGGAGCCGGAGACGTTGACAATCACATTGTTGGTGTACTTGGTGAGTTTGGGGTAGATGTGCTCGCAGAAGTAATCCACCCCCTTGTTTTGTAGACCAACAGCGTTTAGCATTCCCGACGGGGTCTCGGCCAGACGCGGATATGGGTTTCCCTCTCTTGGCAAGAGAGTAGTGCCCTTTACGATGAAGCCTCCGAGTTGCGAGACATCGAAAAAGTCGTCATATTCAAGCCCATAGCCGAAAGTTCCAGAGGCGGTGAGCACGGGATTCTTCAACTCCAGGCCATTGCCCAAGTCGATATGCGTATTTACCATTTTAAGTCATTTACATTGAAAACCGGGCCGTCGGCGCAGACCCTCTTATTTCCGTTAACAGTGTCCGTCACGCAGCAGAGGCAGACACCAAATCCGCAGGCCATCATGTTCTCAAGCGAAGCGTAACACTCGACGCCAGCGGCTTTTGCGCGTTGCGCCACGGCCTTCATCATTGGCGTTGGCCCGCACTGGAAAACCGAAGTAAACTGTTTTACTCCATCGGGCGAAAGGTCCGGGTGGTCGGTCACGAAGCCCTTGACCCCTTCGGATCCGTCTTCGGTCGCCACGTCGACCGGGCCATACTTTTTGAACTGCTCGCGTCGCAGAATTGCGGAAGAGGTTTTCGCCCCGAAAAGGAGGGTTGGCTTAGCCCCGGCCTGACGCAGATGGGCGGCCAGCATGAGCAACGGGGCCACTCCGACTCCACCGCCGA